>NZ_JBGJZU010000004.1:0-154428 GCF_041354475.1 Microcoleus sp. | reverse complement strand
GAGTGCCAACATTGATACTTATTTTACCAGTTACAGACAGCGATTGCGACAAGAACACCGTGTTTTTTGGACCTGATGTCTTTAATGTCAGGAAAAGTCTATGAAACTGCCGTTTAGTATCATCTCATCTCCCTCTTCTCGGACTCTGCGGCCTCTGTGGTCTCTGCCGTTTAATCATTCCGAAACAACCATAACGTGAAAGGACACGGCAGTGCCGTGTCCCCACAAATCTCACCCGAAATTAACCAGGTTGGCGATTACTTAATGAACAGCATTTCCTGATAAGTAGGCAACGGCCACAACTCATCAGCAATTTCACCTTCTAAAGCATCCGCATACTGGCGAACCTCATCCATCAAAGGACGAATTGTTTGCGAAGCATACTGCATATGCTCTTCTGTCGAAGCAAAATCATGATTGCTCAAAGCATCAGTCAACTTGCTAGTACAATCCATCATCGATTTAAGCAGGGTGGCTACCTTTTGGGCAGTTTCTTTATCTAAGTCAATGCCAATTTCTTTCAAACCAGCAATAGTGTTAGAAAGATCCGACAAATAACTCACCGCTGCTGGATAAATCAGGGTTTTTGCCATGCTGACTACCAGTTTCGCTTCAACTTCAATTGCCAGCAAATACTGCTCTGCATAGACATCGAAACGGCTTTCCAATTCAACAGGAGTCAACACACCTGTCTTTTCAAACAAATCTTCAATGTATTCTGCTTTCAACACGGGCAAAGCATCGGCAGTAGTCCGCAAGTTGGCTAAACCGCGTTCTTCCACGGCCATTTTATGCCATTCTTCAGAATAGCCATTGCCACCGAATACCACAGCACCATGCTCGTCCATGACTTCTTTCAGGGCGTTTTGGATGGCAGCATTTAATTCAGTTCCTTTGGCCAAATCGCTTTCTAACTTGTTAGCAACCCAGTCCAAAGAATCTGCCAGAATTGTATTCATCGCCACCAAGGGGCCGGAAACAGATTGACCGGAACCTACAGCACGGAATTCAAAGCGGTTTCCAGTAAAAGCAAAGGGCGATGTCCGGTTTCTGTCGCCGGCATCCTTGATGAAAGTAGGGAGTGTTTCTACGCCTAAATTCATGATTCCGCGACCTTGAGAACCCTTAATTCCGCCCTGGCGAATTTGATCGAAGATATCTTCTAATTGCGAACCCAAATAGACAGAGATAATCGCTGGCGGAGCTTCATTGGCACCCAAGCGGTGGTCGTTGCTGGCAGTTGCAACTACGGCGCGCAACAAAGGGCCGTATTTGTGTACGCCGCGAATTACAGCACCGCAGAACACTAGGAATTGTATGTTGGAGTGCGGTGTATCGCCTGGGTCTAACAAGTTGCCTTGGGTGGCGTTACCGACTGACCAGTTGACGTGTTTGCCGGAACCGTTAATGCCTGCAAACGGTTTTTCGTGGAGTAAGCAAATAAAACCATGTTTCTTCGCGGTGTTGCGCAGAATTGTCATGGTTAATTGTTGGTGGTCGCTGGCAACGTTGGCTGCTTCAAAAACTGGTGCAATTTCAAATTGACCTGGTGCTACTTCGTTGTGGCGGGTTTTGGCGGGAATTCCGAGGCGATACATTCTTTCTTCTACTTCTTGCATGAAGATTTGAACGCGCTCTGGAATTGCTCCAAAATAGTGGTCGTCAAATTGCTGACCTTTGGCTGGAGGTTTGCCAAACAGGGTGCGACCTGCTAAGAGTAAATCGGGACGATTGTTGGCAAAGTTGGCATCTATTAGGAAGTATTCTTGTTCGGCACCGCAACTGGAATTTACGGGGGCGACTTCGGTATTTCCTAATAGTTTCAAAACGCGGGTTGCTGCTTTGTTCATTGCGGCAATGGAACGCAACAGCGGTGTTTTCTTGTCTAGTGCTTCGCCTGTCCAGGAGATGAAAACAGTGGGAATGCACAATGTCATGCCGTTGTCTGTTTCCATGACATAGGCTGGGCTGGTGACATCCCAGGCTGTGTATCCGCGAGCGGCGGCGGTGGAACGGATGCCGCCGTTGGGGAAGGAGGAGCCGTCGGGTTCGCCTTGTACTAGCAGTTTGCCGGCAAATTCTGAGATGACTGAACCATCGCTTTGTACAGAGATGAAACCGTCGTGTTTTTCAGCGGTGCTGTTGGTGAGCGGATAAAATACGTGAGCGTAGTACAATGCTCCTTTGGAAATAGCCCAGTCTTTCATGGCTACCGCAACTACGTCAGCTACGGATTCGTCGAGTTTTTTGCCGGTTTGAACTGTATTTTTTACTGATTTAAAAATACTTTTGGGCAGACTCTCTTGCATCTTGCTGAGAGTGAAGACATCTGTTGCCCACATATCTTCTAGTCGTTTCGCAGGCTGGGTAGGTGTCAGTGGGCGGTTGACAATTTGGGAAATTGCTTGAACGCGCGATTCGTTTCCACTCATGATAGTTTTTTGTTGTTGATTTGGGGACAAGTAGTTTTGAAAAGATACGGCTTAGGAACAGCCAGTTTTTAGTGAGGATGTTAGTCCTTTTTCTTGTTTTATAATCATGGCTTTAGTCCTGACTACAAACAAGTTTTATTACGGGTGGTTAGAGCGAGGTCCGATCGCCCTGACACTATATTGATGACACTCCAGTGTCAGATGCGGTTGGATATCGGTTATTAACAAAACAATAGATGGCAAGAGCGTGTACTAAATTTGGTCAATATCATTGATATCAACTTGGCACAGATTTAGTACCTAATTTTTACCCTGGTAAGATCAAAAATTTTGTGCCTGAGGTTTTGGAGAATTATCGAAAATACACAATCCACACTTGGAGAGTGTAAGCAATCATTAATTAAATAAATGTATTGTAGAATACAGAATATATTTTTTTGGCACAATGGTTGTAGATACCTTTCGGCGAGATGTCTCTGGCTTCTGTAGGGCGGTTGCTAGACTGTGGGGTGCGTAGCCAGGGAATATCCGTAAGGCTGGGTTCGTAGCCAAGTTGTTTAATCAGTGTCGTCATTTGTCCTGGATATCGATAGACCATTCTAGAATTTGCCGATCGATAATATATATAGTCGCGTCTGGTCCGGGGACCAAACCTGATGTTACATTCGGCTGTAAGGATTTGATTAAACCGGATTACAGACTTGTTTCTTGATAGGAATATGAATCACAAACTCCGCCCCTCTTCCCGCAGTTGAAAAAAACATGAGCTTACCGCCATGTTTTTCAGTGATAATCTGGTAACTAATCGCCATTCCCATTCCTGTGCCCTTCCCAATGGGTTTTGTGGTGAAGAACGGATTAAATATTTGTTCTTGAATTTCTTCGGGAATTCCTAATCCCGTATCTGCGATCGCAATTTGTACCCATTTTGCATCAACCACTGATGTAGAGATAGTAATCTGACTAGCATTTTCTTTTATTTCTGGAACCGTTCGTTTTTGATTTAATTCTTCAATGGCATCAATAGCATTGACCAGAATATTCATAAACACCTGATTAAGTTGTCCGGCATAGCACTCCACCCGTGGCAAATTACCGTAGTTCCGAATCACCTGAATCTCTGAGTTTTCCGGATGATTTTTCAGACGATGCTGCAAAATGAGTAATGTACTATCAATTCCTTCATGAATATCGACTGACTTGAGGTGAGCTTCGTCCATTCGCGAAAATATCCGCAAAGACAGGACAATGTTACGGATGCGTTCTGTTCCTAGCTTCATAGAAGTCACAATTTTGAGCAAGTCTTGCTGCAAAAAAGCTAGGTCTATTTCATCTGCCTCGCCTTGAATTTCAGCTACCGGATTTGGGTAGTGCTGCTGATAAAGTTGCACGATACTCAACAGGTTTTGAGCATATTCGTCCAAGTATTTTAAGTTGCCGTGGATGAAGTTGACTGGATTATTAATTTCATGGGCAACACCCGCTACAAGTTGCCCTAAGCTGGACATCTTTTCAGCATGAACGAGTTGGGCTTGAGTGCGTTTAAGTTCGCTCAAAGTCTGTTCTAACTGACGCTTTTCTTTGACTTCTTTTTGGGAATTTTCTAGGTCGTTGATAATTTGCCGGAGCAAAGATTCTTTTTTTTGATTCGTTTGCTCTAGTTCTTGGCAAGTTGTCTCCGATCGCTCTAATTTTTTGCGTAAAATGCGATTTTCTTTTTCAAGCTGCTTAATTATTGCCCTAAGGTCTATTTCTTCTGACTGCATCTTAGGCTTCTCCGATTAGCAAAGTGACAAATGTTTCATTATGAAAATAAGAGATACCCCTAGCTTCTAAGGGGGAAATTTCCCCATTGGTGTAAAAGCCACAACTGGGCAAGGATTTGGTCAAACAGGTCTGAGTTAGTGCGTATTCTTCTTTAGTGCGAGTGCCTAAAATCTGCCGCCTAGCGCAACAGGAAAAATACAGAGCAGCGGCTGGTTCTTTACCTGGATAATTTTGTAATGCTTGCATCATTGAGGTTCGAGATGCAGATAGAATACTATCGTGGGTAGTTTCGGTAATTTGAACGATCGCCTGTTCTGGAACATCCCCAAAAAAGGTCACGCTACCAACTGCTGAATCGTAAACTCCGCTGGGCGCTCGCAAATAGTAATGAGTTTCATTGATATCAAACACGGCTAGAGGATATTCTGTGGCTGGCACTCTTTTTCCCAAATAGTGGTGATAAAACTCTAGAGCAGGTTTACTATCGATTTCGTAGACTACGTTTTGATAAGATTTGGTAACTATACCTCGCTTACCAATGGGATTCCAACCACTAGCAACACTATGAGAAAATAGAATCGACCCAGAGATTAAGAGAATGGGAATTGCATCGCTATAAACTTCGGTTTTGTAAAATTGATAGGTTTGTTTGAACTGGAACCTATCCGCCGTGAGTCCGCCAAGAACAGGTACTTTTTTGCCTAAAGCTTGATTCAAGCTATCTAAAATCAAAACGGCGCTGGTGCTCAGACTTTCTGGCAAAGTAATACAGAGTTTAATTGGCTCTGTATGACCTGTTGTTGCTTGAACAATAGCGGTTTGAATGGCGCTGTTCAAGTCCTGGGAAATGTCTCGTCCCATTCCAGCACGAATAGTGATGTTGTCCGAACAAAATAGCATCAGAGTGAGTGAATCCTGTTCAAATCCTAGAACAGAAGACATCTCTCCATCGGTTGTGCCACCAATTAGTTCAAGTCCTGGATATGTCAGATTAATTTGATTTAAGATGAGAGTATGTTCAAAGTCAATGGCTGCAAACAGTATAGCCGCTTGAGGTGATGCTCCTGACAGGGATTGCTGGCATTGCTCTAGGACTTCTGTTATGGCGGAGAGAGAGTCAGGGTCGTTGCTATGACCAACCACTGTTTTTAACATGGGTTTACTCCAATAATTGTACTGTCAGTAAAAATTTACAGGTAACAGCTATGCCTCAGTGAGAATACTTATCAGCAGATGCTTGTCAATATAAATACCCAAAACTTACCTCAGTATCTAGAGATAAATCTCGCTCGTAGGGAAGTGGTAAGCTTGAATCAACGAGCGCTTGAAAATTTATCTTGCAATTCTAACATACTTGTTTAGTTAGCATTAAACGTTTGAAATCAATATACGATGCTGAGCCGGTAAAAACCGGAACAAATCGCACTTTTATTTGAAATTAGGGAATGGGATATGGAAAATTGTGTTGGCGGGGATCGTCCTTTTGGTTGGTCAACAGCTACTGCAACGTCGCATTCATTGCAAGGCGATCTGTTTCTGTTCAAGCGTTTCTGAATAGGAGATTGAGGGCGCAACGAACATAGAGAGCGATCGGACATTTCCCAAACTTAGCGATCGAGTTGGAAAAACTTAATTATACAATGGCGTTTGGCGCTCCTAATTTAGACTTGATTTGCTCTAAACTTGGATAATCCATCTGATTCATCGTGGCTGAAGAATACGTGGAAATTCATGTTGATTTACTTAGTTCAGCCTTTTGCCAGATGACAACTTTAACTCCTCACCCCAAAATTGATAATATTTCGAGTCACAATGTATGCCACAATACTTCGGAAAACTCCAAACTACCGAACAGCCTTGGTCAATTATTGGCGCTGTAGAATCGATCGATAAAACCGATCGCACAATTCACTTCAACTGTACCAATTCCGCTCTCAAAATCAGCATCCTTGCACCGAATTTAATTCGAGTGCGAATGTGGCCAAACCCCCCCCAACCAGGGCGGGCACGCACCATCCACCGCCCCTACAACGGCGGGCAAGAAATTCAATCTCAACCCCCCCTTAGCAACGGCGGGCAAGAAATAAAATTATCACCCCCCCTTAGTAAGGGGGGGCAAGAAATAAAATTATCACCCCCCCTTAGCAAGGGGGGGCAGGGGGGGGGTCAAAGCAAATTGCACTCAGTAACTCTCCCTGACGAAAAATGGAAAATTGTACCTTTTGAAGTGCGAGAAACAGACGAGAAAATCGAAATAGAAACAGCACAAATAACACTTTCTGTCAATCGCGATCGCACTTCCATCGAATGCTTCGACAAATCGGGAAAACCCTTTGCTAGCGACTGCGATCGCCCCATGGGATGGCGCGCAGGTGCAACCGCGGGCTGGAAGCGCATCGAAGCAGACGAGCACTTCTACGGTTTCGGCGAACGCACGGGCTTGCTGGACAAACTCTCCGAAGTCAAGACAAACTGGACAACAGACTCCCTCGACTACACCTCCGTCACCGATGAAATGTACCAGGCGATCGCATTTTACATCGCCCTGAATCCCGATCGCGCTTACGGCATCTTTTTCAACACCACATTTTGGAGTCAATTCGATATCGGCGCCGAAAAACCGGGCGTTTTGCGGATGGAAACCAGAGACACGGAACTCGACTATTACATCATTTACGGCCCGGAACCAGCCCAAATTCTCGCCACCTACACCCAGTTAACCGGTCGGATGCCACTCGCGCCAAAATGGGCGCTGGGATACCACCAGTGCCGCTGGAGCTACGAATCCGAGGACGTGGTGCGGGAGTTAGCACAGGAATTTCGCGATCGGGCGATTCCCTGCGATGTCATCCACCTCGACATCGACTATATGCGCGGCTACCGGGTGTTTACTTGGAGCCCCAAGCGTTTCCCCGATCCCGCTAAACTGATCGCAGATTTGAAAGCAGCCGGTTTCAAGGTTGTCACAATTATCGATCCCGGTGTCAAGTACGAACCGGAAGCAGATTATGAAATATTCGATCGCGGTGTTGAGAATGACTATTTCGTCCGCACCGCCGAGGGAAAGCTTTTCCACGGTTACGTTTGGCCCGATAAAGCGGTATTTCCCGACTTCCTGCGCCCAGACGTGCGGCAGTGGTGGGGGGAACTGCACCAAAGCCTGACTGATATGGGCGTTGCGGGGATTTGGAACGACATGAACGAACCGGCGATCGCAGAAAGGCCTTTTGGTGATGGCGGCGAACACATTTGGTTTCCGCTGGATGCACCGCAGGGCCCCGATGACGATCGCACAACTCACGCTGAAACCCACAATTTGTATGGGTTGATGATGGCGAAAGCTTGTGCGGAAGGGTTGCAAAAACTGCGATCGGGCGATCGGTCTTTTGTGCTGACGCGATCGGGTTTTGCGGGGGTACAGCGGTACTCGTCGGTGTGGATGGGCGACAATCAATCGCTGTGGGATCACTTAGAAATGTCGATGCCGATGCTTTGCAACATGGGGCTTTCCGGCGTTGGGTTTGTCGGTTGCGACATCGGCGGTTTTGCGGGGAATGCTACCGCTGAATTGTTCGCGCGGTGGATGCAGGTGGGGATGCTGTATCCGTTGATGCGCGGTCATTCGGCGCTGAGTACGGCCCAGCACGAACCGTGGGTTTTTGGCGATCGCACCGAGCAAATCTGTCGCGAATATATCAATTTGCGCTATCAGTTGTTGCCTTATATTTATACCTTGTTTTGGGAAGCTGCGACTACGGGAACGCCGATTTTGCGACCGCTACTGTATCACTTTCCGCGCGATCGCACAACTTACCACCTTTACGATCAAGTATTACTCGGCCCGTCGCTGATGGCTGCACCTGTTTACCGCCCTGGAGTTGAGCATCGCGCCGTGTATTTGCCGGAGGGTAGTTGGTACGATTGGTGGACGGGCGAATGCTATCAGGGCCCGACGCACATTTTAGCCCATGCACCTTTGGAGAGAATGCCGCTTTACGTGCGGGGTGGGGGCATAATTGCGATCGCGCCTGTGCAGCAATTTGTGAGCGAACAACCGCTTGATTCATTGAAAATGCGAATTTGGCCCGGAAGCGGTGAATGGACGCTTTATGAGGACGATGGACACAGTTTTGAACATGAAAAAGGTGTCTGGGCTACGACTAATTATCAGGTGTATTTTGAAGGGGAAAGGGCGATCGTTGAAATTGCGGCGCGGGAGGGGGAATTTGCGATTTGCGATCGCGAAGTTACTGTAGAAGTTGTTGGGATTGGGGAACAGCGATTTACGGATGATGGTACGGTGCGGCGTTTGATATTTTAACAAATTTCTCAACCATATCCGTAGGGACACAGCACTGCTGTGTCCTCAAATCTCGATCTGGTATAGTTTCAGAGGTCAAGAAATTAGGAGACGGCAGTGCCGTCTCCCTACCCAAAATAAAATTGTAGGGACACGGCACGTGCAGTCTCCTCTACGATTCCGGTGCAACCGGAATTGATATGATTCCTAGATAAAATTCATTTCAAGAATAGCCCAGATGTTAGCAGGCTAGACCAATCCCAAAAAAACATCTAACAAATTTGGCAAAGGTGTGGGATAAATTGTAAAGTAAAGGTTTTGAGGGTAGAGGAAGTCGGATGGCGAGGCAAAAGAAACCTGACCAAAGGGCGATCGAGCAATACAAGCACGAACACCAACAAAGAGTCAATAACCCACCCGTCGGACTGGTTACGCCAGACACCGATCCAGATGGGGATACCAAAAAATATGCCTACGATCCGCACCTTGACCCGCAGTTAGTGTTGGCCGGAAAAGCAGAACATACCAGCTTTGAAGTACCAACAGTCTCGCTGCACTCCCGCAGAAATGATAGTTTATTTATTAAGCTTCAGGGCCTCCAAAATGAGAAAAATTGGTAAAATCAAATGGTTCGGTGGTCACAACAATAAAACTGGCCGCCAAAATGACTTTGGATTTATTGCTTGTGAAGGCAAACCCAATGATATATTTGTACACCTAAGACAAATCAATTGTTCGGCAACTGCTTTAATAGAAGAAACAATCGTTACTTTTGAAGTAATTACTAACTTCCGAGACGGCAAAGAAGAAGCTAAAAATTTGCGCTTATTGATTGACGAAACCGATACAGAAATTATTACTTTTTGTGCAACCAATAAAGATTCAAATTTATGGATTCCTGTATTTAGTAAGTATTTTGCTAATTTTTCGATTGATGAAGCCATTTTATTAATTTTTCAAAAACTTGAAACTCTCTCAGAGGGCGAAATAGTTTCGTTTGTCCGAACTCTCCCAAATCAGATCTTATTTTCCCATAAAGCTCGAAAAATCAGAGAAACTTTGGCAAAAGACGAACATTTAAATTTATGTGTCAAAATGTTCAATGAGCGGGTAAGCTTGCTAAAAGATTACTCATTTAAAGAGGAAATAAATGCCACTATTGAAGGCGCAAGCGTTCAATTTGTGGAGAAAATATGGGAAAATATTCCCAGTGAATTATATGTAGATGTTCCTGAACAGCGCCAACGTTTTAATCTAAAAATACACGCTAGATGCTTAGTCAAGCTAATTCTTGACTCCAAGGATGACCAAAGTAAAAGTATTTTCCTAATGGAGCTAAGAGAGTGTTTAAAAGAAGCAAATAAAGATGAATTTTGGGAAATTATTCCAGATGAAATACTCATTTATGAACAAATTTGGCCTATTACCATCCCAAAGCGTCGCGTTCGTATCCTTGTAAACAAACTTGAGAAAACTGAAAAGGAAAATCATAAAAAAATCATCAGTGAGCTTGTAAAAACTATTGCTAAAACTTCCATAAATGAGCATTCAATCTTACTTTTAGAAATTCCAGAATGGCTGAAAGAAAATGAGGCATTTTTCCCTTTTAAAAGTCCAGTTGAACAAGTTAATTTGGTCTGGGATTTGATCGAAGCTGGTTTATGGTCGTCAGCTTGGCCTCGGTTTTCAAAAGAAGCAAAAATTATTTGTATTTATCGTGTCTTAAAGTATAAAATCAACACAAATACCTTTTTTGCGGAATTAGAGAAGTTAAAAACAGAGAAACCAGAGAATGAACCGCTAGTCAAATATGTGATAAATATTTTGTGGGCTAAGGATCGTCCAGCTAGAAGAAATGAAGCTTTCCAAAAATCACACGAATTTCTTCAAGAATGGGTGATTGAGCAAGCATGGAATTCAACTGAACCGTTGAATCTTTACCCAATACTTCCTGTTTGCCAACCTAAAAAAGTTGACTACTGTGAAGGAAAACCCTGGCCAACAGAAGAAGATAAAGCATCAGGTGCAAAAAAAGTATCTCGTGCTTTCTGTCCGCGAGCAAATAAATCCTGTAGTTTATTTGAGCCTAACACGGAAAGAAATTTTAGCTTTGGTTTGGAAGGCGCTCGTCTTTACGCTGAATGTACGCAGGATTGGAAAGATTGGTCTTTGTTAGAACTTCTGCAAGCAACAGGCGTTGTTCCAAGTCTTCCAGATTTAAAATCTGATGAGTATGTGCAAAAGCTATCTGGTTGGATAAATCGTCTTAATGAAATTCGGGATAGACTCAAATGCTCTGTTTGCAGCCAGACAATGACGCCTAACGATAAATATTCTAAGGCTCTTGCTCGGTATAATATGACAGTTGCTTCGTGTAAAAAAGGCAATGGTCACGATCGAAATATTTATTTTAATCATTGTTGGGCTTGTTACCAAATAATTGACAGTAGAGAGAGTAAAATTCAACTAGACGGCTTATACATTTGCATTCACTGTGGAAGTGGAGCGAAAAAAAGTCTCAGTTATTCTCAGGGAGATATATGCCCAAAATGTGGAACCGCAGAAATGAAACAAAAGGAAGAGGGATCTAGGTTTATTCAGTGTTCCTCATGCCAGCATACAATTCGCCTACCTGCCCAACAGCATCTAACTGGATATAGATGGCGAGGGTATAAATTCAAATAGAAATACCCCTCACAATCAAGGTGTCACATTATTAAAAGCACAAATGAACGCAGATTTACTAACAGAAGACCTCAAGAAAAAACGCGCCAGTAATGAAAGTTTCTGGCTGATGGGTCAACCAGATGTTGCCCTCCGCCGCATGAATAGAGGAGAAGATGCAGGTAAGTGGGAAGTAGAAGTTCACGGCTTCGATTACTACAACACCAAAACTGGAAATATCGAGTCTGGCAGCGTTGAAAAAATTGCCGTATGGATGTTAGATATCGATTATGATGGCAGAAGCATTTTCCCGCGTCAGGTTTTCTTCCAGATGGCAGGAGAAAAAGATGCTTGGTCGCGTCTAGCCCGCAATCTGAAAGCCGAAATTGACGAGGATTTAATCGAGTCTTATCAAGGCACTGTCTCGTTGCCTTTTGAGATAGGAGAATATCAGCGCGTTGCTGTCAAGATTGTGGACGATAGAGGCATTGAGAGTTTGAAGATTATTCGATTAACCTAAAGAAACCGGGTTTCTGGGTCGGTGCTATAATGGTTTTAGGTAGTTAATTGGGAGAATATAACTATGACTCTGGCTATCAATAAAAAAGATGTAATTTTAGATAACCTCGAAATGCTAACAGTAGAACAGCAGGATACTGTTTTGGAATTTATTGAGTTTTTGCGATATCAGGCGCAAAAGCAGGAGGAACAGAAAGTTGAGGAAAAACAACCTATTTCTGCTTATGAAGCAGCCCAAGAATTTGCTGGATGTGTTGATTTTGGCCCTGGTGATTTGGCGACAAATAAAGAATATCTAAAAGGAATGGGTAAAAAATGAGAAAAAAAGTGTTACTAGATACAGGGGTGTTAGTTGCATTTATTAATAAAAGAGAAAAGCTACATTCCTGGGCAATTGAACAATGGAAAATGATTGAACCACCTTTATTGACTTGTGAAGGGGTAATAACTGAGACTTGTTTTCTGCTGCAAGATGTCTATGAAGGTGAGGAGGCAGTGATGAATTTAATCAGTCGAAAAATGATTCAAATTCCCTTTCAACTGAATGATGAAAGCGAAGCGATTAAAGAATTGATGAAACGGTATCAGAATGTACCGATGTCTTTGGCTGATGCTTGTTTAGTCAGAATGAGTGAGTTAATTGCTGGCAGTTGTGTATTAACATTAGATAGCGATTTTCTAGTTTATCGTCAGAATAAAAATCAGATTATAGATTTAATTATTCCGGCTCGGTTATAAATTTAATTTAAAATTAACTAAATCGGTTTATCAGTTAGTAGATGGTGAGTATCAAATTAAGCTATTTCGAGGAGATGAAAAAGTTGAATCGGCAGTGTTTCCAGAGTTAAACTTGACTGCAAAGCAAATTTTTAATGGTGGGTAAGTGTAATGCAGTGATAAATTTTCAACCAACCTGGGAAAGTTAATAATTTGGAGAGAAATAGAATGTCTACAACAATTGAAGAAATTAAGAAGCAGTTATCCAGTCAAAGTGAGCAAGAAAGACTTGCTGCTTTATCACAAACTCTCAATTATGGTCAACCAGGTTTAGAACTATTGATTGAACAGTCTATCAAAGATAAATCTGATATAGTTAAACAATTTGCCTACAGAGTTTTTCGGGGTGATAATTCTTATTTGAGGGGAAATACACCAGAAAGCTTAACACCTTGCCCAACAGATGTTATTACTTCTCTGGCAATAAGTCCAGATAATACTATTTTAGTAGGAGGGAGTTGGAAAAAGATTTGGGTATGGAATTGGAGATGGAAAGGGCGATCGTAATTTTAAATTATTACAAGAACAATGGAAATTTTATCAGTATGATTATCTCCCATATAGAGCTGAAAAATTGGCGCAATTTTCAGTCAGTGAATGTTGATTTGCGCGATCGCGTTTTTCTGGTAGGCCCCAATGCCTGCGGTAAGTCAAACTTCCTCGATTCATTCCGCTTTTTGCGGGATCTGGCTAAAGCAGGAGGCGGATTGCAGAAAGCTGCGATCGATCGAGGCGGCGTGTCAAAAATTCGCAGTCTTTATGCACGTCGATATCCAGATGTAGAAATAGAAATTCACCTTTCAGAATCTAATTCTGAACAGCCATTATGGAGGTATGGACTGGGAATTAAACAGAAAAAAGGTGGAAAAAATGAGCCGATTGTTGCCTACGAACGAGTTTGGAAAGGCGATCGGCAAATTATCGCTCGCCCTACTAAAGAAGATGAGAACGATGAGCTGCGTCTCACCCAGACTTATTTAGAGCAAATTAATGCCAACGCAGAATTTAGAGAAATTCCTAAATTTTTAGAATCGATTTTATATTTACATTTAATTCCTCAGTTAGTTCGCCATCCCGAAGCTTTTGCTACTCCTGGACTTTCCGAAGATCCTTTTGGGAGAACTTTTTTAGAGCGAGTTGCTAAAACTCCCGAAAAAACTCGAAAAGCGCGATTAAAAAAAATTGAAAATGCTTTAAAGTTGGCTGTTCCACAATTAAAAAACCTTACAGATACCAAAGATGTGATGGGGGTTCCGCATTTAGAAGCTGTTTACGAACATTGGCGACCCAGAGCGGGAAAACAACGAGAAGACCAATTTTCTGACGGAACGTTACGGTTAATTGGTTTACTCTGGTCACTGCTAGAATCCGATTCATTATTGTTACTAGAAGAACCAGAACTTTCCTTAAATTCGGCGATTGTTAGCAATCTACCCTCTCTGATTTATCGCCTTCAGCGTCCGAGAAAGCGACAGGTTATTCTTAGTACCCATAGTGCTGATTTGCTCTCAGACAAAGGCATTGGCGGCGAAGAGGTGCTGCTAATGACACCGACTCCTGAAGGAACTCAGGTAACACTTGCTTCAAGTAATGAACAAATCAAAATGCTATTAGAAGGAGGTTTAAGCATAGCTGATGCTGCACTTCCTCTCACAGCACCGCCCGCCATCGAACAACTGAGTTTATTCAAATGACGGATATTCCCATTAATTTAGTGTTTGAGGATGTACTGAGTGAAGCAGTTCTTAAAGAAATGCTGAAACAGTCTCAACGTCCATTTTTAGTTGGATCTCGCTCGAATAAGAAAGGATTTGGCGACATTAAAAATAGCCTTCCTGCATACAATAATGCGGCTAAGAGAATGCCTTACTTAGTCTTAACTGATTTGGATAATGCAGACTGCCCGTTAGTAATTCTGTCGGAGTGGTTAACTCAACCAAAACATCCTAATCTGCTGTTTCGGATTGCTGTTAAAGAAGTGGAAGCGTGGTTACTTGCACATCGAGAAGCATTTGCCAAATTTCTGGGTATTTCAGTAGACTTGATTCCTGCTGATGTAGATAAAATTTCCGACCCCAAACAGGTTTTAATCAATCTGGCTAAAAAATCAAAGAAGCGAGAACTCCGGGAGGGGATTGTCCCCGATCGCAATAGTACGACAAAAATAGGTAAAGACTATAATGGTCAACTCATCCAGTTTGTCAATGAAAGTTGGCAGGTTGCGTCAGCACAGACTAATTCCCCCAGTTTACAACGAGCTATGAATGTACTGATAAATTTTCAACCAACCTGGGAAACTTGAGGCTAAAGAAAGAGAAATTATGCGATCGCCAACTACAATCAATCAACTCATCATCTATAATATAGCCTCCACGGATGAGTAGACCCGACACCTACCACAAACTATGCAACCCATCAAAATCACCACATTCCAAGCTTTGCGCCGCAGTCTGGACCTCATAATCCAAGCCGCACCAGTAGAACTCCGCAATTTAATATTACTCAACGTCATCCGCGGTGCTGCCCCATCTGGCGTGTTATTTTTAGATAAATTAATTATTGATGAAGTATCTCGGTTGCTGTCGCAAACCCAAACAGCACAGCCCTTTGCTTTGATGCTTTCTCAGCCAATTTTGCTGTGGAGTATTGTGGGAGTCTTAAGTCTCAAATTAGTCGGCGATTCCATCGATAGCATCAGTTCCTTTACAGTAACATCTTTGCGCGATCGCCTTCAAGGCGCAGTTGAAGGAAAAGTCCTCGAAAAAGTCGCCAACTTCGACGATATCGCCCTGTTTGAAAACCCCGAACTCTTAAATATTGTAGAACTAGCAAAAACCGGAATATCGAGAATACAGCAACTAGCATTCACCATCAGCATGACAATCACAGGAATTTTTATTTTTATTCCATCTGTCAGCCTTGCTGCTGCTATAGCTTTGTGGGTTCCTCTGGTGATATTAATTTCCTCAATTCCCTCAATTTACATCGAAAGAAAATATACTAAAATTATCTGGAAAATTCAAAAAAAGCAAGCTAAAATTAGTCGAGAAATGAATTTATCTGCTAGAGTATTAACAGGAGAAGAATACGCTAAAGAATTGCGTTTGTTTGGCTTGCAGGAACTTTGGATAACACGCTGGCAAGGTCAGTTTGTGCAGTATTTTAGCGAGATGCAGGCAATCAGAAAAAAGGGAGCAATTGTTGTACTGTTGTGGTCTATTATTAGTAGAATAGGAGTAGCTTTGCCCTTTGTTTATATAGTAATGGGAGCTTTGGGCCGGCGCTATACTTTGGGGGATTTGGCGCTTTATTCTGGTTTGATTGTTCAAGTAGAAAACAGCTTGCAATTGCTGATTGGGAATTACACTAATTTGTATGATATTTCTCTCAGCGTTACTCCGATTTTTCAACTGTTGGATCTGAAACCGGAATTGCAATCTCCCCTTGGGGATGTGGTGTCTCGCCTCCCTAGTTTACCAGAGGGCAGCGAAGATAGTCACCCCACAACAGATAAAATTGGCATCGAAATTAAGCATTTATCTTTTTGCTATCCCGGTAGCACTAAAAACACAGTTACAGATATCAACTTAACGATTAATCCGGGTGAGATGCTAGTGCTTGTCGGTGAAAATGGCGCGGGTAAAACAACTCTTGGCAAACTCCTCGGCAGACTGTACGATCCGACAAGTGGCGCGATCGCCTGGAATGGCAAAGATTTGCGATCGCTCCCTCTAGCATACGTGCGATCGCGCATCGCGGTAGTCATGCAAGATTACGCCCGTTTCCCCTCCACAGTGCGAGAAAATGTCGGCTTCGGTGACTTGCTTTCCCTCTCGGATGACACTGCAATTAACGAAGCTATTTCCGAAGCAGGAATTAGCGCCAAAGTCAATACTTTGTCCGCAGGTTTAGAAACACCGTTAGGCAAACAATTAGAAGACGGCATCGACTTATCGGGGGGACAGTGGCAGAGAATTGCGATCGCCCGCGCCCTGATGCGGCTTGACACAGCCGAAGTCCTAATTTTTGACGAACCAACCGCCGCCCTAGACCCCAAGACAGAACACGAAATTTACAGCATCTTTCGCCAAATAGCCGCCGGGAAAACCACGATCGTGATCAGTCACAGATTGGGCTTAGCAAAAATAGCCGATCGCATCGCCGTGATGGAAAACGGTAAAATAGCAGAAATAGGAACTCACGACGAATTGATAGCATCAAACGGAATTTACTGCTCGATGTTCACCCGTCAAGCCAGCAGCTATATTTAGAGTTAAACAAACAGTCCAACCGGGGTTAAAACCCCTGTCTCATAGCGAAAGTCGGTTGAAACCGACTGGGGAGATATTGCAATGCAATGCTTGTTCAAAAATCTGTCTTTCAGTCCTCTTTGAGAGGACTTTCGCTATGAGACGGGGGTTTTCAACCCCCGGCGGAATTGTGGGTTAGCGTAAGGATTTTGGGCGCGAATGACTAATGACTAATGACTAATGACTAATGACTAATAACCAATGACCAATGACTAATAACTAATAACTAATGACCAATGACTAATGACTAATGACTAATGACTAATAACTAATAACTAATGACTAATGACTAATGACTAATGACTAATGACTAATGACTAATGACTAATGACTAATGACTAATGACTATCTCCCCGTTAGCGTATCCGCATAAGGATCGGGCAAAGCTTGCTGCACCTCCACAAGCGACAAAGCATCCCCAGTCAACTTTGTACTGCTATTTAAATAATTTTTTTTTACCCCCTCACCCTTGCGATCGCGCTCTTGCAAATGAGATAATTCCTCTTGATAAACAGCCACAATCCGCGCCAAACTCGCAGCCAAATCATCCCAATTATCATCGGAACCCAACTTCTCAGAAATCCCCTCAAATAACTCTCCAGCTTGCCTCTTCTGCACATAAGCTTTCAATAGCTTGCCCGACTTTTGCAAAACCGCCTGATAAATGTCCCCATCAGACCACCACAGTCCCTGTTGACTCAGCAGCCAAGTCAAAATATACTCGCGAGCGTGTTGCTCCTTCACCCAGGCCGCGAGATACTGCAAATCTTCCATAGTGACAGTCTCCTAACTTTTATCGAAAATTTTGGCTAATTTGTATCTACCGTTACTGCGATCGATTTAATATCTGCTCTATTATCACCTACCGATCTCTTTAATATCCCTTAAATCTTAAAAAAACCCTACTGATTCACCAAACATCAATTTTTAGCATATAAAAATACACTTAAACTGACATCAAGTCTATTGTTCGATACTTTCTGTCCACAGGAAAGCGCTAAACCCCGCCTCGCTTTCCTCTCTCGCAAACCTATCATCAAACGGAACCAGCGGATTACTTAGCATGACAAAGCAAAATTTTGGTTTAATCGGTCTAGCAGTGATGGGCGAAAACCTAGCCCTCAACGTCGAAAGCAGAGGCTTCTCTGTAGCTGTGTACAACCGCACAGGAGCTAAAACCGACGAATTCATGGCGAAACGCGCCCCCGGCAAAAACATTGTAGCCGCCAAGACTCTGACAGAATTCGTCGATGCCCTAGAAACCCCGCGCCGCATCTTAGTCATGGTGCAAGCGGGCAAACCAGTCGATGCAGTCATCGACCAGCTCAAACCCATGCTGTCACCGGGCGACATGATTATTGACGGCGGTAATTCCCTCTACGATGACACCGAACGTCGCACCAAAGATTTAGAAGCTGCCGGACTGGGATTTGTCGGCATGGGCATCAGTGGCGGCGAAGAAGGCGCGCTGAATGGTGCTAGCTTGATGCCCGGTGGCACCCACGCTGCTTACGCCATACTAGAGCCAATTCTGACTAAAATTGCGGCTCAAGTAGATGACGGTCCCTGCGTCACATTCATCGGTCCTGGTGGCGCTGGTCATTACGTGAAGATGGTTCACAACGGGATTGAGTACGGGGATATGCAGCTTATTGCTGAAGCCTACGATTTGCTCAAAAACGTGGCTGGATTGGACGGTAAGCAGTTGCAGGAAGTTTTTGCCGAATGGAATACCACTGACGAGCTCAACTCGTTTTTGATTGAAATTACGGCGAATATTTTCAAGTACATTGACTCGGAAACTAAGCAGCCCTTAGTTGAGGTGATTATGGACGCAGCGGGCCAAAAAGGTACTGGCCGCTGGACTGTAATGAGTGCTTTGGAATTGGGGGTGAGCATTCCGACAATTATTGCTGCTGTGAATGCCAGAATCATGTCTTCTTACAAGGCTGAGCGTGTCAAAGCTTCCCAAGAATTAACGGGGCCTACCGCCAAGTACGAAGGCGATCCGAAAGAGTTTGTCAACAAAGTTCGGGATGCGCTGTACTGCTCGAAAATTTGCTCCTACGCCCAAGGCATGGCGCTGTTGAGCGCGGCTTCTAAGTCGTACAATTACGACTTGAGTTTGAGCGAAATTTCCCGAATTTGGAAAGGTGGCTGTATTATTCGGGCTGGCTTTTTGGACAAGATTAAAACAGCTTTCAAGGATGATCCGCAGTTGCCGAATTTGCTGTTAGCGCCGGAGTTTAAACAGAGCATTCTCGATCGCCAATCAGCTTGGCGGGAAGTGTTGTCTGCTGCTAGCACCCTGGGGATTGCAGTGCCGGCGTTTAGCGCCTCGCTGGACTATTTCGACAGCTACCGACGCGAAAGATTGCCGCAAAACCTGACGCAAGCGCAGCGGGATTATTTCGGGGCTCACACCTACGAGCGCACCGACAAACCGCGCGGTGAATTCTTCCACTCTGAGTGGACTCAGGCTGCTGAAGAGTCGCTGCAAACTGGAACTACTGATTAATTAGTTTTTGTAGGGTGCGTTTCGGCGCACCTTACGAATTTATCTGGGGTGGCAATATGTTAGATTTTATATTAGTAGCCGGTCTAGTTATCACTGCGGTAAGTATGATTCTTGAATGGATAGATACATTCAAAGAAGAAGAGTCAAGAAAACGTTTATCAGACAGTGGTATTTGGGAAGTGGATCTAATGACTGGAAAAGAGTTTGAGAATTTTCTAGCTATCCATTTTAGAAACTTTGGTTATAGTGTCACTTTAACTCAACACAGTCAAGATTATGGTGCTGATTTAATTTTGTATAAAGATGGGTCAAAAACCGTAGTGCAAGCAAAAAGAAGTAAAAATCCAGTTGGGATTAAAGCAGTTCAAGAAGTAGCAGGAGCCGTCAGACATTACAAGGCAAATAAAGCCAGAGTCATCACCAACAACAGATTTACAAAAAACGCTTACAACCTTGCTAAATCTAACAACGTAGAGTTATGGGATCGCAAAAAACTCATCGAGTTTATCCTGATAGCTAAGAATTCAGGAGTTATGCACTCCGACTAAAGAAACCGGGTTTTTACCGAATCTGCTGGCTGCAACCTGTGTATTTTGGTGAAAAACCCGGTTTCTCGACCCCCATGTGTAAGTCTTAGACTAAGCTAAATTATATATAAAAATCAATCATGCTACAAATTTCTAATACTGTGTTTATTCCCGATCGCGAAATCGAGATTAGTGCGATTCGCTCTCAAGGCGCAGGTGGCCAAAACGTGAATAAGGTGGCGAGTGCAATTCACCTGCGCTTTGATATCCCAGCATCGTCATTACCCGATCGCTACAAAGAGCGACTATTACAAATCAGCGACAACCGCATTACCTCTGAAGGTGTGATTGTGATTAAAGCACAGGAACACCGCAGCCAAGAACAAAACAAGGAAGAAGCCTTAAAACGACTGCAAGAATTGATTAAAAGTGCGATCGTCATCCCAAAAAGGCGAAAACCCAGCAAAGCAACTCGTAGTTCCCAGCGCAAGCGTCTCGACAGCAAAACCAAGCGAGGGGAGATTAAAGCAATGAGAGGGAAAGTCACGGATTGAGCGATAATATCAAATTTTAATTATCATATAATTGTAGGTAAGTATTGTTAGTTTGAGGAAAGAGCAATGACAACTACTGCAAGTAACGAGCCGACGCTAGCTGACGTTATTGAAAAGCTAGACAAGTTATTAACAGTCAGCGGAAATAAGCCGATCGCCCAAACTCACCAAACCCAACAAACCTACCAAACTCTAGCATATTCAGCGATCGCCTCACACTATACCAATGTCCCACACACCGCATCACCCGATCGGACAAAATTAAATAGCCCGATCGCAGATTGCAGAAACTGCATTCACCAAGGCACACTTTACTTATCGGTCATCGGTCGGTTATTTTTACTACAAACCCCACGGCTGGTGTGGGAGACTCCTCCGTCACACCAGCCAGGTTTTTTTATATTAGTTGTTAGTTGTTAGTTGTTATTGGTTATTTGTTATTGGTTATTTGCTATGTTATGATACAATTATCCCACAATATATTACATTTAGTCAACCAAACCATTAAGAACTACCCGTGAGCAATCCACCAAAAATTCTCGCATTTGCCGGAAGTACCCGGACAGCATCTTATAACAAAATGCTGGTCAAAGTAGCAGCGACTGGGGCTAGAAACGCAGGGGCAGAAGTCACCTATATAGATTTGCGAGATTTCCCAATGCCCCTATTTGATGAAGACTTAGAAGCAGCAGAAGGACTTCCTGACAATGTTCTAAAATTTAAAGAATTGATGATAGCACATCAAGGACTTTTGATTGCTTCCCCAGAATACAACAGTTCCATTACCGCAGTGCTCAAAAATGCGATCGATTGGGCATCTCGCCCGCAACCCTCAGAAGCAGGGCTGGCTGCTTTCAACAATAAAGTAGCAGCCATTATGAGCGCTTCTCCCGGAGGTTTAGGAGGTATGCGGGGATTGGCTAATTTGCGATCGCTTTTGGAGAATATTAACGTCATGGTGATTCCCGATCAAAAAGCAATTCCCCAAGCTTTTCAAGCATTTAATCCTGATGGTACCCTGAAAGATGCCAAACAACAGGAAGCCGTACAACATCTGGGTGGTAAACTTGCTGGAATATTGGGAAAACTCAGCGCCTAAAAGAGTATTTAATTTCCCAATTTTTTCTGCTTCCAAGCCTCCACAAACGGCAAAAATATCGACACCAACTCCTGCCGATTCATCACCAAAGTCGGATAAGAAACCCTAGCGTAATTTTTCCCCACTTCCAGGGGGAAAATTGCCTGGGAATCCAGCGGTAGCCAAACCGCACCCGCAGCTTTCACAATTACCCAACTCCCAGCAATATCCCAAATTTTGGGAGTAGCTTCCACACCTCCCAAAACCGCACCCGAAGCCACAGTCAAAAAATTATAAGTAGCCATTCCCAACATCCGTACTTTGCTGGGAAGATGAGGCCCAATTCCCACACTACGGGAACACAAATTAAACAAATGATTACCACTCATTTTATCCGCAGTGGGACGAATGGGCTTCCCATTTAAAAAAGCACCTTGTGGGATATCTGTCAAGAGATTTTTCTCGACAAAATCTCCGG
Organism: Microcoleus sp.; assembly: GCF_041354475.1. Lineage (NCBI taxonomy): Bacteria > Bacillati > Cyanobacteriota > Cyanophyceae > Oscillatoriales > Microcoleaceae > Microcoleus > Microcoleus sp. Next base: position 132,504 of record NZ_JBGJZU010000004.1, on the reverse strand, counting down.
CAAAAAAACCATGAAAAGTTTGACTCAGGGGTGGCAAATGTACGCACCCAAAAACCGGAGTTCCGCGATACAATAAACCCAGAGAAATACCCCAAATTGGAATTCCCCTAGCAAAATTAGTGGTAGCATCTACAGGGTCAACAATCCAACACCATTCAGTATCAGGGAAAACGTGTTCTCCCTCCTCGCTCAAGATACCATGACTGGGAAAAGTAGAGGCGATCGCGCTTCTAATCTCCGCATCCGCCCAATTATCAGATTGCGTCACCAAACTCCCGTCGTCCTTCTCATCGGCTTGCGTCGTACCAAAATCTTGTAACAACTGCTGTCCAACGCGATCGACAGTATCTTGTGCAAAACTTAAAATAGAATCCCAAAAATCTTTCATTAGTTATTCGTTATTTGCGGTGCCCTGAGCGTAGTCGAAGGGTTATTGGTGATTTGTTATTGGTTATGGGTTATTTGTTACTACAGCCAACAGCCAACAGCCAAACCTTAGTCTAGTTCATTTTCGAGAATAGTGGCGATCGCACTTTTAGCATTATCCTGAAACTCCTGCACATCAACCCTTCCCAACAGCCAAACAGCCACCACCATACCCAGCGCCGGCACCATAAACACCAACCCATAAGCCAGCATCGGCACCCCAAACAAACTCCTGCCAAAATCCAAAATAGCACCACCGCTAACCGTCGCTACACCCCGCGCCATAGCCTGAGACAAACCCCAAGCCCCAATAAAAGTCCCCGCAGTTTCCGCCGCAGTCAAATCCAACATCAAACTCAAAGCCCCCGTCGTCGTAATACCCGAAGCCAGCCCAAACAACATTAAAGCCAACTTAAACAAAATCGGATTACCAGTAAATCCCGATAAAATAATTAAACCAAAACAAACCGCCACCGCCAAACAGCCCAACCTAATCGTATTTTGCTTACCAATTCGCGGCACAATCAAAAAACCCGTGGCGCTTAAACCAAACAGCACACCAGTACCATAAATAGCATTCAACCGCGTAGTTTCCGAAATCGGCATCTTAAAAATTTCCCCGCCATAAGGTTCCAAAACCGCATCCTGCATAAACAAACAAATTGTCATAATCAGCAGGAAAGTAAAAAATAAACCCGTTTGGCGACTAGCAGTCAAAATCCGCAACGCACTTCCCAGAGTAATCTTATCTTCTCGATTAACTGCCGACGATCGCAATCCATAGCGCGAATACTTTTTCTCAACCCCAAAAGTAGAAACCCCCACCAAAAACAAAACCAGCGCCGGCACCTTCACAAACAAACCATTAATCGAAGCCTGCAAAACCTCCCGTGGGACATCCCCATCAATTTGTTTAAGCAAACCGCTGCTAACAATCGCCCCAATAATAATACCAACCATCAACATCGACCACACAACACCAACCAACTTGGATCTATCTTCCTCATCCGAAACATCCACCAACAAAGCAGCAAAAGGAGTCGAACTCGAACAAATCGCAATACCATAAACTGCAAAAATCAAACCCAACAAACCCACCCAACCATAGGTAGGAGTAGTCCATCCCACAGCCTGCAAACTATCGCCTAAGCGCCACATCACCTGCACCGCCAAAAAAGCCGAAATCACAAACAAAAACCCACCCAGCCACACATAACCAGTGCGGTGATGGCCAAACAAAGGCTTAGCATCAGACATTTGTCCAAACCACACCCTAGCCGGGGCGACAAACTGGTGCATAGCCAGAGTAGCAGCCACCACAGTAGCCGGAATCGCCAACTCCTTAATCATCACCCGATTGAGCACCCCCAGGGTCAAAATCGACATCATACCCAACCCCATCTGAAACAAGCCCAGGCGGAACATAGTCAGCAGGTTAACCCTTTTGAACCCAACAGTGGCAGAATCTGTTAATCTTGAATCTGGTAAACCGTCGATCGACATAACTATTCAAATAAATACAACATTTGGATTTATCGTACCTGAGATATCGCAACTCGTCCCCATTCTTTCCCAGGCTAGAAGCTGAAATCGGATTATTCGTATAAATTCATATAAAAATAAAGAGAATCAATAACTGTGGATTTACCAACCGTGACAACCATTACCCTAGGACAAAACGGCCCCGCCGTCATTCCCCTCTGCGTCGGAACTTGGGCTTGGGGGGATAAGCTATTTTGGAATTATGGCAGCAACTACGGCCCGGCAGAAGTAGAAGCAGCATTCAAAACATCCCTAGATGCCGGAGTCAACTTTTTCGACACCGCCGAAGTTTACGGTAACGGCTTGTCTGAAGAATTACTAGGGCAGTTTATCAAAAAAACCAGCCAACCAGTACAAGTAGCCACAAAATTCGGTCCCGTACCTTGGCGCATCACCGGAAAATCAGTTTCCGAAGCCTTGAGTGCTAGCTTAAAACGCTTGCAAGTAGAACAAATAGCCCTCTACCAAGTACACTGGCCCTTCTCATTTTTACTGAGTCAAGAAACCCTAATGAACGCCTTAGCGGATGAAGTGAAAAAAGGCAGAATCCAAGCAGTCGGAGTCAGTAACTACACAGTAGAACAGATGCGCGAAGCCCACAAAATATTAGCAAATAGAGGCGTTCCTTTAGCCACAAATCAAGTCCGTTACTCCTTGCTATCGCGACAAGTAGAAAAACAAGGAATTGTCAGCGCAGCCCGCGAATTAGGAGTCACAATTTTAGCTTATAGTCCCTTAGCCCAAGGATTGCTCACAGGCAAATATAGTGCAGAAGAACAACCTACAGGTGCTCGTAAATTTGACTCGCGCTTCAGCAAAACAGGCCTCAAAAATATCGAATTAGTCATGTCCACTCTGCGGAAAATGGGCAAAAAGCGCGATCGCACCCCAGCCCAAGTAGCCCTCAACTGGCTAATCGCTCAAAAGGGAGTCATCCCCATTCCCGGCGCAAAAACAGCAAAACAAGCCGCAGAAAATGCCGGTGCATTAGGCTGGACTTTGAGCCAAGATGAAGTCAACCAACTAGAATTAATGACTCGTCCTTGGCAAGAATCAATCAGTTGATTTTTGACTGATGACGGTTAAGTGTTCACTGTAGGTTCGGTTTGAATTCCCTCTACCTAACCTACAGTTCATGGCAGCATCCCGATTTGGTAAGGGCGAAGCATTCCGGCTATAAATCTCTGGTTATCACTAATAAATTTTCTGCCGTCAGGCTTCGCCCCTAGGAATATATTTGAAAAACACAGATGCACCCCAGTTCATTTTTTTGACTCTTCCTTCTTACGCTGATATAAAATCCTCTCTTCTCTTCCTTCGCGTCCTTAGCGCCTTCGCGGTTAAATCATTCCGATACAACCGGAATTGATATGACTCATGACTGCTGACTACTGATTTATTTTTTATGAAAAAACCGTTAAAATTTAAATTACTGGCGATCGCACTATTGCTATGCTTATCACATACATTAACGGCTTGTAGTTTCCTCAAAAAACCCTTTGAACTGCCCCCATCAGCAACACAAGAACCCTGGCCAGTTCAAACAGGCCTCCGAGTCAACATCCTTCGCGACAACATACCCATTGTTAACCGCATAGTTTTAGTACCAGACGAAGCCACATTCTTAGCAGCTATCCAAAAATGGAACCTCAAAGGACATTGGCCAATTCTGATCGAAGATAACAAATATACGCCCATGTTTCTCCATCGCTTCCAAGCCGATGAAATAGTCCGTTTACCCAGCATCAAACAGCAACTGCCAAAAACTCAAAAACTTCAACAATTGATGCTGAAGGCATCAGCAGCAGCCTGGAATTGCACAGATTCTCAAACTTTAAAAGCCAAATGGATAGAGTTGGGCTGGGAACCGCCAGGAGTAGTAATCACATCGGAAAATGACCCAGCAAGGACAGCAGCAGTCGCCTTAGCCGCCGCCCGCGGTCAACCTTTAGTATTTTTAGAAGGTAACTTCGGAAAGCCTAATGATACTCTCAATCAGCAACAGTGGCAAACTCTGCAAACCGCAGTTACCACAGCAGTCGAATCTACTGGATATGTTTATGCTCAACTCGGCGATGCGATCGACACTTTGACCATGGTACGCCAATTAGCAGTCAAATATCAATCCCCAGACCAACCAGACGAACAATTAGCCGTTACTGACGGTTTGGGGCGTCACCCCAACGGCGATCGCTGGGCTGTCGCCGGCTGGATTTACGGTGCCTCAGTGCGATCGATTTATCAAGTCATGTGTTCCATATTTCTCGATGCTCAAACAGCTATGCTTTATGATAGTTACCCCCAGGAAGGAAGTTGGGCAAAATATGAAATGAACTCAGCAGCTAGCGGATTAAAAACACTAGATTTGGAAGTAGAATTAGTGGAAAAACCCGAATCTAGCCTCAACACATGGCGAACTTTAGCATCAAAACCCTGGGAATTTGACTTGATTTTGATGAATTCCAAAGGCTATCCAAATTCATTCCAAGTTGGCAACGGCGATGCTTTAGTAAAAGACATCCCACAACTCAAATTTCCCGCAGTTGTACACATGATACACAGTTGGTCTGCCGCAGCACCAGATGATAAAAACACCGTTGCTGGACGGTGGTTAGAAAATGGCGCTTATACCTATGTTGGTAGTGTTAATGAACCTTTGTTATCGGCATTTATTCCGCCGAAATTAATCGTGGATCGACTTTTGCGATCGGCTCCATTTTTAATCGCAGCGCGGCAACTACAATCAGCTCCCTGGAAAATTACAACTATGGGAGATCCCCTAATGTCGATCGGCAAACCGAAACCAAGAATTCCGCCTACTCAACAACCAATCTAAACAACACTCTAAATGCGTAAATATACTCAAGCCACCTTCTTGCCCAATTCCTGAAAGATTAAATGTAGTGAGGCATACAATCTCCCACTCAAATTAGGAGCTACTCTGTTAAGTGCCTTTCCCACCAAGTCACCACCACAAAAAATCTTCTTTAAAATCACTCTTAATTTAGTTGTCAATTCCCCTAAAATCACTCAAAATTAAAATAAGAAATAAAATGTAATATTTATCTAAATTCTTACAGAAGAATTAATCCCTAAATGAGACTCCTCCATCCTGTAGACTTGGAGCCGCCCGGCCCAACCGCACAAACTCCCGATGCTTCCCTGCTGAGCCCGATATTCAACCGCTTGCACCCCAGTCCCGAAACCCTCTTGCTCATCCTCTCCCTAGTCATCGGGGGAGTCACTGGTGCAGGTGTCATCACTTTTCACTATCTCATCCATCTGATCCACACCCTGATGCTGGAAGACTTCATGGGGGTAATTTCCTCTTCAGGGCCTTGGACACTAGCCTGCATTCCCACCCTGGGCGGAGTCGTCATCGGCTTAATGCGCTGGCGGTTTCGGGATTTTGGCCCCAATATGTCTTCCCTCATCGCAGCCACTCGCGGGTTGCAAGAACTATCCCCCCTCAAACCCATCACTAAAATGGTGGCCGCCTCCGTTTCCCTAGGCACCGGCGCTTCCCTGGGCCCAGAAGCCCCCAGCGTCGAAATCGGTGCCAACTTTGGAATGCTGCTGGCTCAAGTTTTGCAACTTTCCCCAGAACGGCAGCGCTTGCTCCTGGGTGCTGGCGCCGCTGCGGGTTTATCAGCCGGGTTCAACGCTCCCATCGCTGGAGTATTCTTTGCCTTAGAAGTTGTGCTCGGCAGCACTTTTGCTACCTCGTCAGTGAGCGTTGTTTTGCTAGCAGCCGTAGTATCGGCACTTCTAGCTCAAATTTGTTTAGGATCTCAACCGGCTTTTGCTCTGCCAGTCTACGATGTGCGTAGTCCCTTAGAATTGCCTTTTTACATGGGATTGGGGCTTTTGGCTAGCGTAGTGTCCCTAGCCTACACTGAGGCAATTCAACTGGCAGAACGCTGTTTTCAAGGAAAAGTCCGAGGATTTGCTTGGCTGGGACGATTGCCGCGGCCTGTGCACCCCATCATCGGTGGTGCTTGCGTCGGTTTAGTAGCTTTGGTGCTACCTCAAGTTTTGGGGGTTGGCTATGAAACAGTCCAAGCCATGCTTCAAGATGTTGAGTTTTCTTTGCCTTTGCTGCTGCTGTTGTTGTTTGTGAAACTGGCGGTGACAGCAATCAGCCTCGGTAGCGGTTTGGTTGGTGGCATTTTTGCTCCGGCGATGTTTTTGGGTGCTTCCCTGGGTTCGGCCTATGGCATCTTTTTGACGATGGTGCCTGCCTTGGCCGATCGCGTTGCTGGACCTCCTGCCTATGCCATGGTGGGAATGGCTGCGGTGCTCGCCGGTAGTGCTAGAGCGCCTTTGACAGCCATTCTGTTGATGTTTGAATTGACTAGAGATTACCGGATTGTTTTGCCTTTGATGGCAGCAGTCGGATTGAGTGTTTGGCTGGTGGAGTGTGTTAATCGTCGATCGCAAGCCCACAGCCTCAACCTTCAGCAAATGGGCGTAGATGTGGCCGTGAATACACCGATTAAGGCAAGGGAACAGTTGCAGGATTGGGAAGATGCTCTGGGCGATCGCATTGTCACCGAACTGATTTCTTGCCAAATTCCGATCGATGAGGAACACCACAGTGATGAGCCTGTGTTGGCCATGGCTAATGCACATTTGCCGGAAAATATCAAGCTATCACCTGAAACAAAATCAGCAGTTTGACAGAGATAAAATACTAATGTTACCTCTACCACCTAATTCAAACTATGATATTTATCAACCCAAAAACCGATTACGCCTTCAAAAAAATATTCGGTTCCTCCGAAAGCAAAGACATTCTGATTAGCTTTCTCAACGCCTTGATTTATGAAGGAAATTCCACCATTCAAGACTTAGAAATAATCAATCCAAATCTGCCCCCAAAAGTAGAAGGATTAAAAGATAGTTATCTGGATGTCAAAGCCAAGCTCAATAATGGCACTTTAGTAATTATTGAAATGCAAGTGCTCAACGTCCAGTCTTTTGGGAAGCGGGTTTTTTACAATGCAGCTAAGACTTATGCTTTCCAATTACAAGCAGCCCAAGGGTATCGACTGTTGAAGCCAGTGATTGCTTTAACAATTACTGACTTTGAAATGTTTCCTGAGAGTGAGGATTTTAGTTCTAGATTTGTGTTAAAAGAAGTAAATAAAAACTTTACTTATCCCGAAAACGACCTAGATTTAGTGTTTGTAGAGTTGCCGAAATTTACTAAAGAAGAAGACCAACTGGAAACTCTGGCAGATAAATGGATTTATTTCATGAAAAATGCGAGAAGTTTGACATCAGTCCCAGAAACAATGGATAGTATACCGGAAATACATCAAGCTTTTGATATTGCAAATCAAGCCCGGTTGAGCCGCGAGGAATTGGAAGATTTGGACAGAAGAGAACAGTTTATTTATGACCAACAGGGGGCGATTATTAAAGCTGTTCAGGAAGGCATAGAACAAGGCATAGAACAAGGGATGCGAGAAAAGGCGATCGCGATCGCCCAACAGTTACTTTCACGGCTAGACGATCGAACCATCAGCCAAACTACAGGGCTTAGCGTTGAGGATGTACGCAATTTGCGATCGGGCGATTCCTAGCCCTTCCTGCCAGGATAAACTGATTTAATTATTAACCTACTACATTCCAATTATGATATTTATCAACCCAAAAACCGATTACGCTTTCAAAAAAATATTCGGTTCATCAGAAAGCAAAGATATTCTAATCAGCTTTCTCAACGCCTTGATTTATGAAGGAAATTCCACCATTCAAGACTTAGAAATAATCAACCCAAATCTGCCCCCAAAAGTAGAAGGATTAAAAGATAGTTATCTGGATGTCAAAGCCAAGCTCAATAATGGCACTTTAGTAATTATTGAAATGCAAGTGCTCAACGTCCAGTCTTTTGGGAAGCGGGTTTTTTACAATGCAGCTAAGACTTATGCTTTCCAATTACAAGCAGCCCAAGGGTATCGACTGTTGAAGCCAGTGATTGCTTTAACAATTACTGACTTTGAAATGTTTCCTGAGAGTGAGGATTTTAGTTCTAGATTTGTGTTAAAAGAAGTAAATAAAAACTTTACTTATCCCGAAAACGACCTAGATTTAGTGTTTGTAGAGTTGCCGAAATTTACTAAAGAAGAAGACCAACTGGAAACTCTGGCAGATAAATGGATTTATTTCATGAAAAATGCGAGAAGTTTGACATCAGTCCCAGAAACAATGGATAGTATACCGGAAATACATCAAGCTTTTGATATTGCAAATCAAGCCAGATTAAGCCGCGAGGAATTGGAAGATTTGGACAGAAGAGAACAGTTTATTTATGACCAACAGGGGGCGATTATTAAAGCTGTTCAGGAAGGCATCGAACAAGGCATAGAACAAGGCAAGCGAGAAGAGAAGTTGGCGATCGCCAGACAATTACTTTCACAGCTAGATAATGCCACGATTAGCCAAGTTACCGGGCTTAGCGTGGAGGATATAGGGAATTTGCGGGGCGATTCATAGTTTAAAGTAATTGGGCAGAGCAACTGAAATATGCACAAAATATCCCCAGTGTGGAGTTTACCCGATCGCTCCGTGAGTCAGAAATATCAAACCCACCATCAACCCCTCGACATCACAAACAGTGGCGCAACCCTCAACTCTGGGCTAAAATAATCAAAAATTATCAACCACAAGCCCAGAGGCGCTCTCGGTGACTCCGAACGAGGCAAAAGCCAACAGCACAAGTCAGAAAATGCCAGGAAAAGCCCCCTTGGGTTCTAGTTACTACGGCTTATTAGGGCTGCATCCTTCCGCATCCGCCATCGAAATTCGGCGATCGTACCGGGAACTGAGTAAACTCTACCATCCCGATACCACCGACTTGCCACCCACAGTCGCTACCGCCAAATTTCAGCAGCTTAACAACGCCTACGCCACCCTCAGCAACCCAGAACGCCGCCTCGCCTACGACCTCAAAATCGGCTATTCTCGCATGAACGTGATTCAGCAGCCCCCTGGCTTCGATACTCCCGTTTCCCAATCGCGGGAAAAAAATTTCAACTCGGCTTACCTCGATCCCACGGATCGCCCCCTTTCTCCGGGAGAAATATTCGCCCTGTTTATCATGGGGGCTACTTTAATCGGATGTTTGATGCTGGCGATCGCGATCGGGCTAATTCGTGGTAATTGACAACTAAAAGTTCTAAATTAAAAATTAACCACTGTTTTCCCAATTCCCTCCCTCATTCCCCCCTTGGGGCCAGGGCGGTTGCCCAATTCCCCATTCCCCATTCCCAATTCCCAATTCCCCATTCCCCATTTCCTCCCTCATTCCCCATTTCCTCCCTGATTCCCCCCTTGGGGGGGGCTGGGGGGGGTTGCCCCATTCCCCATTCCCCATTCCTTATGACTCTTCCTTCCGCTGACACCCCTTTATACAACCATCCACTCCCAGAAATCGAGCAGTGGCTAAAAAGCCGTGGCTGCGAGCAAAACCTGCGGGAGCTCCACTGCTGGAACATCGATCGACCTGCATGGAAAGCAGAACTCGCCCTGGAAATTGACCAACTCACCATCCGCTACATCAATGCCGGAAACGACGGCCAAGATATTCAGCGCTTTTTCAAATACTCTCTCTCCCGTCAGGATATCGAAGAAGCAGTGTTTTCAGGGCCATGATTCGATTTTAGATTTTAGATTTTGGATTGAAGAATAGATTTTAAGGTGGGAAATACAGACAAAAATCTGCATTTATGCTGCATTTATTCTGTACATTCACCTTTCCAATAATGCTTGTGGAACAGGCATCTTGCCTGTTCAAAACTAGCTTTTTTGGAGATAGCTAATCAATCAATTAATCTAAAATCCAAAATCTAAAATCCAAAATCGTTAGACTTTCCCAAATCGGCGGCTGCGTTTCTGATAAGTAGACAAAGCACGGTGAAACTCTGATCGATCAAAATCAGGCCATAGCGTCTCAGTAATATAAATTTCCGAATACGCCATTTGCCACAACAGAAAATTGCTCAATCGCATTTCCCCACTCGTCCGAATCAACAAATCCGGGTCGCAAACATCCGCAGTATACAGATAGCGTTTAAATAAAACCTCATCAATGTCAGAAGGCTGCAACTTACCCTCCTGCACCTGAGTCGCGATCGCCCTACAGGCCTGCACAATCTCTTGACGCCCCCCGTAATTCGTCGCCACCGTAAACCGAATTCCCTGATTATGTTGAGTTGCAGCCACCGAACGCTCAATTTCCGCCTGCAAAGACATGGGCAAAGCCTGCAAATTCCCCATAAATTGGATTTGCACGTCCTCGTCCACCATTTCCCGCAATTCTTGTCGCAACTTTCCCTCAAACAGACTCATTAAAAAATCCACCTCCCCGGCCGGCCGGCCCCAATTTTCCGTGGAAAAAGCATAGGCCGTCAAAGCTGGAATTCCCCAATCTTTGCAACAGCGCAGCAATTCCTTAAGCACGCTAGCCCCTCGACGGTGGCCCGCAATCCTCGGCAACCCCTTATTCTTTGCCCAGCGACCGTTCCCGTCCATAATCACCGCTATGTGCTTAGGCAGCCGTTCTTGTTCCAGATCCTCCGGCAGTTCTTGCAAGCAAATTCCTTGACTCATTTTTTCTCCCGATTAGCCGATGACGAACGGCGCAGTATCTGCTTTAAAAGTGTCCATCCCTTCAATCCTATCTGGCGTCCGAGATGACCGATCGGAATTGGGGTGACAGTTCTTTCTCCCTCCGACGGAAACAACTTCGCCTCCAGCAACTCTTTCAATTTGTTGCTTGTCAAAGGTCGATTTAAAGTTCCCATCTGGGCTAAAGAAATAGAACCCGTTTCCTCAGACACCACCACGCACACGCAAGCTTGCACCCGTTCGGTAATTCCCATTGCCGCCCGGTGGCGGGTTCCCAACTGTCGCGACGCGCTGCGATCGGATAGGGGCAAAATTACCCCAGCCGACACGATCCGCGAAGCTCTAATCAAAACAGCCCCATCATGGAGCAAAGTTTGTGGTTGAAAAATAGTCTGCAACAATTCCTTAGATACTTCAGCATTCAGCTTCACTCCCGGAACTGAAAAATCGCGATCGTCGATCGGAGCATCTGTTTCTACAATTAGTAAAGCGCCCGTGCGGTTTTGCGAAAGTTCTTTTACTGCGTCCACAATTTCATCTATTACGCTATCCGGTTCAGGAGTAGGTCGGCGATCGCGTCCAAACAATTGTCTAATTTCCCCCCGACCCAATTGTTCCAGAAATCGGCGAAATTCTGACTGCAATATTACCGCCATTGCCACAGCCGAACCTGTCACCAAGCTGTTGAGGGCAACGTGCAACAGTCTCAATCCAGCCCAGTTGCTCACCGCCGCCGCCAGCATCAAAATAATAAATCCCCGTACCATCCACAGCGTCCGGCGCTCCCCAACAATGACGAGCACCAAATACGCAAGAGCAAATACCAATCCAATATCGATCGCCTGAATCAATAAGGACTGAATAAGGCCAAAGTCATAGCCAGATTGTTGATTGTTCATGGTTCATCGAACCTTACCGCCTGTGAACCGCGAACTATGATGCACTCGAACCCGTGAACCATGAACAGTTGTTATTCCAATCGCGTGACTGAACAAGCAAAAAATCAAAATTTAAAAGACGATAGTCAAAAATTCCTTTTTAATTATCTTTCTTTTTACTTTTTACTTTTTACTTTTTACTTTTTAACACCGAGTCTTTCAGGAAGACGGTCAAACCTTAGCAAATCCTCGTCAGTTTCCCGCTGTACGATCGTGTTAACTTCTCCATTTTTCACCAAAACCGCCGCCGGTCTGGGGACTCGGTTGTAATTAGAAGCCATGCTGTAATTGTATGCTCCTGTAGCCGTGACCACAAGGATATCTCCCGGCTGACACTTTGGCAATTTAGCATCTTTAATCACAATATCGCCTGATTCGCAGTGTTTGCCAGCAACTGTCACTGTTTCCGTTAAGGGAGCAGACATTTTGTTGGCTGCGAGGACTCGATAAACTGATTGGTAGGTAATTGGACGTGGATTGTCCGACATACCGCCATCCACTGATAAATACGTCCGCACTCCCGGAATGACTTTTTCAGAGCCCACGGTATAAGCTGTGACGCAGGCTGTACCTACGAGCGATCGCCCTGGTTCGCAAAGCAATTTAGGTAATGGCAAGTGGTGTCGATCGCAAGCTGCTACCACTGCGGAGCAAATTGTCTGTGCCCAATCTTGAATGCTAGGAGGATCGTCCGTTTCAGTATAGCGAATGCCCAACCCGCCGCCAATATTAATTTCTGTCGCTGGCAAATCATAACTACGTGCTTTTGTCAAGGCCTCAATTATGACTTCGGCTAAATCATGATGAGGTTGCACTTCAAAAATCTGAGAGCCGATGTGAGCGTGTACTCCCACGCACGATAACGACGGCTCCTCGCTGATAAATTTAAAAACTTCACCCAGAGAGTTGGGATCGAAGCCAAATTTACTGTCGATTTGACCAGTTTTAATGTAATCGTGAGTGTGACACTCAATTCCTGGGGTAAACCTAACCATAACTCGTGTCGGCTCACCTGCTTTGTGAGAGACACCCAATTTTCCCAACTCTGCTAGAGTCTTTAAATCCCACCAATTGTCTGCGACGATGGTGCAGCCACTGGTGACAGCTAGTTCGATTTCCGTGCGGGATTTATTATTCCCGTGAAAGTAGATTTTGTCGGGATTCACACCAGCTTGTAGTGCTGTCTTAATTTCTCCAGAAGATACCACATCTATGCCTAAACCTTCCGAAGCCGCGATCGCGCAAACTGCCAAACAACTCCAAGCTTTAGAAGCATAGAGCACTTGAGAAGAACCCGCATAGAATTTTTCAAAAGCCTGTTTGTACTGGCGGCTGGTCGCCCGCAGCGTTTCTTCATCTAAGATGTACAGTGGCGAGCCAAATTGCTCCACCAAAGCTGTCACCTCACAGCCTCCTATTTCTAAACGATCGCGAATGTTAACACTGGCTGTCAGTGGTAACAGTTCTTGATTGGGCGATCGACTTTCCCTGGGTTCTTGAGACTCGGACAGATACTGGAGTCCAGATTCTACCCCGATCGATTGAGTTAATACCATCGCGCCATAACTATCTTTACAGTCTTTCCCAGTGTACAATTGACCGCAAGCAATTGGGTCATCAGCGCCCAGATTGATGCTTTTGACTAAAATCTAAAATCCCCTGTGCGTTTTCTCGAAATTAAACCTCTGACCCCCGAACACCTGCCTGATGCGGTAGAACTCGATCGCCTCTGTTTTGGAGGAATTTGGGCGATCGAAGGCTACAGGCGCGAGTTAGAGAGTCCTAATAGCGATTTATTAGGTTTATGGACCTGGGATGGGGCGGGCACGGGGACACCGCCCCTACAAAACCGGGCGGGCACGGGGACACCGCCCCTACAGGTTCCCCCAACTCTCATCGGTATCGGTTGTTTGTGGGCAATTTTAGAGGAAGCTCACATTATCATGCTGGCAATTCATCCTCAGTTTCAACGTCAGGGTTTGGGACAAGCTCTGCTTTTGGCGTTGCTAAAATCGGCTGGTGACAGACAATTAGAGCGATCGACTTTGGAAGTGCGGGAATCGAATTTGGCGGCAGTTTCTCTGTACAAAAAGTTTGGTTTTAAAGAGGCTGGACGGCGGAAACGATACTACGAAGACACTGGAGAAGATGCTCTGGTAATGTGGCGCAGCGGTCTGGAAAAACCGGAATTTCAGCAATATTTGGCGGTTGAGAAAGTGCAGATGTGCGCTCGGCTGAATCAGAAAAAATGGCATTGGGCGATCGATAATTTTGAGTTATAGATGCGGGTGAGTGAAATAAATTGTGCCTCTAATTAATAATTTTTGGAAAAAAAAGACACCGCCCAGATTTGGTAGAGGCGGGTTTAGGAGATAATTGTAAATTTACAGCAAATTTCAGATCGATCGAGTACACCCCAGAAACCCGGTTTCGCATACCCACAAACTTGAAAATCCCTGTATAACTGAGCACTGTCAAAGACCATGTTGTCATGATATAGTGCCACATATCTTTAAATAATCTGAATTGAAGTTGTGAAACTTCAAGCTGAGAAAAGAATCTAAATCCTGTTTAAGGCTAAAGTGAATCATGAATACTAGGAACTTAGATGACCAGGTAGAAGAAAGTACCGAAAAAGGAGCGATCGAAGTTGCAGGTAAATTCCCGGATGCAGCCACAAGAACTTCTGCGAATTCACAAACAGAATTCAATAACGTTTTATACCTACCTAGACATTGACTTTGCAGCGAGTAAACGTAAAGTAACTTCAACTGTGAAGTATCTAGTTTACGGGTGGATGGCAGTGCGATGGATAATTGGGCTGTTATTAATATTTTCGGGATTTTTGTATCAAAGCGAAGCCGATTTGTACAAAGTTTTGTGGGTGCTGTTTTGGATGGTTCCGCCAGCCCTGACTTCCCCAGTTTTATCCGTGCTTTGGGGCGGTAATCTTTATCCCTCAGCCCTGTTGTCAAGAACGCTATCAATCGTTGCGCCTCTGGCGCTGCTAGCGACATTAAAGGTTGCTAATTTACCCATTAATGTTGACAGCCTGATCTTTTTCGGTATCATTCTAATTTTAGGTCTGGCAATACCGGGTGCGATCGCCCAATTTTGGCGCGACAAATCTCCAGTAGAATCAAACCACCACAGTAAAAACTGGAAATTTATCGGTGTGCTGGCTGTTGCATTCATGGCCTTGGCAACCGGGTTTCAGTTTACTCCGGCAACATTCCTCAGCGATATATTTTCCTCAACAGATACAGCGCGATCGCTAGCTTGTCTGCAACAGCTAGCAATTGCAACTTTGGTTTTTCTTTCAATGCGCGCAGCAGCTACATTAACCTCAGTAGTGACAAAAGGCAAGCTAAGCAAAGCAGAAGCGAGGGATGCTTATATCCTGCTGGTGAATCCAAACTTTTTCCTTTGGGCTGCTCTTTTCATCGGTGTTAGTGCAACTACTTCGGATGTGAAATATGCAGTTTTTTGGGCATCGCTGGGCTTTTTCTGCATACCACTCATTGAGCAGATATTGTTTATGAATTCATTTGGCAATGACATATTGAGAGAAACACTGCGTTCTTCGAGAGTGGCAACAGAAGATATCAAAAAGCTTTTCCTGCAATTGGATACGGATGGAAGTCAGTCGCTCGATCGAGCCGAAATTACGGAGTTGTTAGGGCTAATCGAAGATATGACAACAGGCGAACGCAGCTCTGAAGAAGTCAGGAAATACGTCACTGATTATCTTTTCAACATTCTTGACAGCGATAAAAATGGCACTGTCGATTTAGCAGAGTTAGAAGAGTATGTATCAACCTATGGGTTGGTTGCAAACCTGAACGTCGTCTCTGCTGCTGCATCACCAGTTGGAGCATAATTAAATTATAGCGATCCTAAATGAATTGTGTAATTGTTGTAAGGGCAAACCACCCGTGGCGTGTTTCCTGCACTGCCTTAAGTCAAGTGGCGTATCCTCTCGAAGAAAGCGATGTTTTTGTGAGAAAAAAATAAACTATCTACCCAAAACCTCAGACAGAATAAATGATATGGCGATCGCCCGTAGAAGGGAATCGTGGGCTCACGGAAAAACGTCATATTATCTTTACAACATTTTCTGAGGCGATGACCATTCCTGGTCTACATTTCTCATAAATTCTAGAGACGCGACACCCAAGCGTCTCTACAAAAAGCTGATATCATACCATCAATCTATCTATGAACAATAGTGCTAAAAACCAATAACACCAGCGCATCTGTTGCAGATGCAGAAAAGGATGATTATCCAGGACGTGCCTACTTTGTTAGGCATGGTGAAAGCACCAGCAACGAACGCAACATTTTTGCGGGAGTTTTGGATGTTGCACTCACACCATATGGCAAATTGCAGGCACGCCGTGCAGGCATGGATATTCAAAAAAAAGGTATAAAGTTCGACGCGGTATATGTCTCTCACATGATACGTGCGCGGGAAACCTGTGAAATCGCGCTTGATGTTAGTCAGGCGCTCAGGTCGCCTGATGTCCCCATTCAGATCGACTATCGGATTAGTGAGCGATCGCAGGGCATTTTTACGAAACGTAACAAAAATCTGGTTCGTCTTGCCCTTGGCTACGAAAGTTTTGAAGAAATGTTGCATTCACACAACGAAGCACCTCCTGGTGGCGAGAGGATAACACAAGTTTATTCACGAGTAGCTGCTTTCTATGAGGAGCAGATTGTCCCCCGCTTACAACGGGGGGAAAATATTCTAGTGGTATGCCATGAATATGTACTAGAGCCTTTATCAGTTTATCTAAGCGGTCTACCACCAACTGCTTACAAACGCTTGAAACTCCCTAATGCTAAAGCTCTCAGTCGAGAGGATCTAGTCAAGTTTCGCGACTATGAATCCAGTGGTGTGGCAACCCTGCGTAAAAAGACTAGCGATCTTTCAACCATGTGGGCTATTGCGCTATATGCCATTGCATTTTTGCTTGGCAGCTTTGTAAAAGCAGTCAGCGCTTCAGATGGGATACCGTCAAACTTATTTATAGCAATAACCGTTCAGCTTCCCCTACTATAGCAATCCTAAATGAGTCATAAATATTTTTACCCCACCCCAACCCTCCCCTTACTAAGGTCCGGGAGTAAGAAATTCACAAATGATTTAGGATTGCTATAGTTGTTGCCTAGTTTGATACTGTCCCCGAAGTGACAATCATAGCGATCGCGCATTAATTAAGCTACCTCGCTGGTTTCTTTAACAGCAGATTGACTCGATTGAGCTACATAGATACCGCATAAAATCACGACAAACGCCACCAAGTCAATGAAACCTAAGCGTTCAGAGAAAATTACCCAAGCGAAGATTGAGGCAAGGACTGGCTCGAAAAGCAGCGTGACGGCGACGAACCCTGACGACAGTTGGCTGAGGCTGTAAGCCAAAAGTCCTTGACCCAACACTTGGCACAAGATGGCTTGCAAAATTACGAAAAACCACCCCATCCAGGAATGGGGAAACAATGTTTCTTCGGCGAGTGCGAGGACGGGAAACGCAAACATAGTCGTGAAGGCGCAGCGCCACAGCAATAAGGTTGCCGTGGTAAATCGTTCTCGTAGCAGTTCTAGCAGTATCAGATACGCAGCAAAACAAATCCCCGATAGCAAGGCGAGGGCATTACCTTGTACTTGGTCAGTAGCGAACTGCACGTCCTCCAATCCAATAGCGATCGCTCCCCCCAGTGCCATGATCATGCCAATAATGAATCTGCTGTTATAGCGCCGACCTAATAACAACCACCCCCCCAAACCGACAAACAGTGGGTTCAAACCACAAAATAACGTAACGTTGGCAACGTTGGTTTTAGTCAGCGACAAAGACCATAGGAGAAAGTAGGTCGCTCCGAAAGTTCCCAATGCTACCAATAGCCCCAATTCTCGTCTCGTAAAAGGCTTCTGTTCTACGGGTTGGTTATCAGATTTTTGGCGCTCCCAAGCCTCAAGTCCGCTCAACAACCCAAAGACGATGGCAGCGATCCAGCCACGATGGAATGCTACGGCATTTGAACCTATTTCTCGTTCGCACAATTTGACCAGGATTGGTGCTAAAGATAGGGGGATTAGGCTGGCAAATAATGAAGCTGTTGCGATCCAAGTTGGTGTTCTGGACAACGGTTGCTCTGCTAATTCCAGTTTGGCTGTCATACTTTTTAACAAATGTGTTGACATCTAGTTGTGTAGATTTTTTTTGAGCCAAGTCTTGTTCAGTTGCCGTTGAAACAAACAGTAATAGACATCTCCCAAAAAGCGAGTCTTGAACAGGCAGGCGGTGCCCTGAGCGAAGTCGAAGGGATGCCTGTTCCACAATAATTATGGGAGATGTCTAATGGTGACTACCCGCTCTCTAGCTGATGCAAGCCGGATATCGACAGCAGCTTGGCTAGATACGGCTAGGTATACACCGATGAGAACTAGGACAAAACCTACCCCATTCGAGAAACTTAACTTTTCCCCAAATATTGCCCAAGCCAAAATGCTGCTAAATACTGGCTCTAACAAATGTACTAAGGAGACAACCACTGAGGACA
The DNA here is from genome assembly GCF_041354475.1 of Microcoleus sp. Classification (NCBI taxonomy): domain Bacteria; kingdom Bacillati; phylum Cyanobacteriota; class Cyanophyceae; order Oscillatoriales; family Microcoleaceae; genus Microcoleus; species Microcoleus sp. Next base: position 114,395 of record NZ_JBGJZU010000004.1, on the reverse strand, counting down.
ACTGGGCAACGCTATATGTTAAAAGTCCCTGACCTAAAACTTGGCAGACGAGGGCAAGAAAAATGACGAACAGCCACCCATTCACTGAAGAAGGAAAAAGCCGATCGCCAGTGAACACAAGTATGGGCAAGATGGAGAAAGTAGCGATCGCACAAACCCACAACTGAATTGTGATGGGGTCAAATTTGGTTCTCAGTTGTTCTATCACCAGCAGGTATGCACCCAAGAAAACCGCAGAGAGGATGGCTGCTATGCCTCCTGTGACTTCACCAGTGGCGATTTGGATCTGCTCGATTTCAATGGCGATCGCTCCCCCAATGGCGACGACCATCCCAATCAGAAATTGGCGGTTAAAGCCTTGACCGAATAACAACCACGCTCCTAAGCTGGTAAATATCGGGGCGAGATTATGCAGGATTGTCGAGATAGCGATGCTGGTCTGAGTCAGCGACCAAGCTACAAAGGATAAGGTGGCAGCAAAAAAAATCCCAGCACCCAGCAATAGCAAAAGCTCCTGACTGGTGTATGAGTGCTGTTGAACAGGTTTGTCACCAGAAAGTCTCTGACGTATCGCCTTGTATCCTTGCCACAGCCCGAAGACGACACTACCTAGCCAAAGGCGATTAAATATTGTAGCATTGGGGCTGAGTTCAGCTTCACTCCATCTAATGAAGATAGAGCCAAAAGATATGGCGACTACACCGACAAGTAATGAGGCGATCGCCATCGTCGTTTTATTGGATTCATTCATCAGACATCAGAGGTGAAACAAATATCAAACAGAAAAATTTATGATAGGCTGTGAAGCAGCTCTGCTTCGTGGTGGCTGTGAAGCAACTCTGCTTCGTGGCGATCGAGAAGTTTTCTCTAGCAAATCCAGCAGCTAAATGCTTGTTTTAGTTTTTTTATATTTCTATTTTTGAAAGATCATCCCTTTCATTAATTAGCACTTATATAAAACTATGTCAAGCACCATTTTTTACATACTATACGGATCTATGGAGCCGGTTTCCAAATGACGACGATCAGCAGTTCTACGTTTCTGTTAGCTATTTTGCCTGCTCCAGGATGGGGTGCATTTTTGCTTAACTTCGGCATTCTTGGTGTTGTCGTTATTGTTCTCTACCTACTGTTTGGTATTTTGCGGAGGGTTTTCCGTCAATTGACCTCCGACCTACCGTTAGTTGCACTCAACGTCTCAGAAACGCCACTGATACTGATTGCGGTCGCGATCGGTTTGAGGCTGGCATTGCTGAAGCTATCTGTCACTCCTACAAGTTACATTACTTGGTTCCAACGAGGATTGACCGCTTTTCTGATCCTTGTCGTCGCCTTTTGGGTAGTTCAATTGATCGCCGAGGTTCTGACCTATGCTTTTAGGCAGTATTCCGAAGGCTCCGAGGCAATGTGGGATGATGTTCTCGCTCCCATCCTACAAAATGTTCTCCCTTTAATTGTTTACTTGGTGGGTGGACTACTGTTTCTCCAAGCGTTAGGTGTTGACATCCAAGGTTTGTTAGTTGCAATCGGAGGATTGAGTTTTATCTTGGGGTTTGCGCTAAAAGATATTCTGGCAAACTTCTTCAGTGGGTTAGTCTTGCTCATCGATACACCGTTTCGCTTTGGGGATGTGATTGAGCTAGCCAACGGTAAAAGAGGCGTGATTAAACACATTGGGCTGCGATTAACCGAACTGTATCTCATTGACACGCACTCACAAATTTACATCCCCAATGCCGCGTTTGAAGGGCAGAACATTATTAACCTCAGCCGTCCGACCAATCATTACTACTACACGATCTCCATCCCCATCAAAGCAGATGTTGCCCCGGCTCTAGCCATCTCCATGATTGAAAAAGTCGTGCTGGCGCACCCCGATACCATGGGCGAAATTCACCAGAAGTTAGAATTGATTGACCAGTTTTATGGTTACTCTATACCAGGGGTAAAAGCGCAACAGAAGCGAGAGGCGGGACTGCAACGCTTGTTAGCTGAGTCTGAGGTGAATACTATACTAGCTGAGATTGAAATGGGTTTGGCGCACCTAGCCGATATCATCTCCCAATTAGAAAGGGGCGGATTAGATATAGAGGAGCGGCGAACAGTGCAAGCATACTATCTGGAACTTTGTCAAAAGATTGGAATGGAATCAAAAAAGTCCGATCGACATGACCGTCGCAGACGCTCGATCGGTGAAGCTACGGGAACAGTATCCGATAGTACGTTGATTGGGCTGATACGCCGTTGGTATCAATACTGGTTGAAAGACCCTGACCTATTTCAAGAAGACCAGCAAATGTTGAAGCAAGAGTGGGAACAGAAGATTGATTTGTTGAAGATCAAAGTCAACAAGCTGTTTTGGGCAATCAGTAATCCCAAAGGGTTAGAAACGCGATTAGACGATCTGGTAGAAGGCTTTCGCGAATGGTTGCGAGAAAACTTCAAGAGTTCACGCAATGAATGGCAAGACCCCAAAATCTGGATCAATGACCTGAATGGAGATTACACGCGAGAGACGCTGGTGCGGTTCTATGTCGATGACATCAAGCTAGAACATTGTGAACGGGGACAGCGGATTCTCAGCGAAATGCGGCGTGAAATCGTCTGGCATTTGCGTCAGTCGTATTTGTCTAAGTAGGTAGGCGAATAAGCTGTTCTCCATTTAAACCAGTAACGAGGCTAGTAGGGTGCGTCAGCTAGAACGCTTACGCTGAAACGGAAAACCTGATAATACTGACGCACCCTACGCCCCTAAGTTTAAATGCCGAACAGCTTAGTATACGACATTGACAATCCTTTTGAGTACATAGGATATGTTTTTGATCGATCCCGAAGGAACCGTTGTCTACACGGTTTTTAAAGAAACAGATTTTACCACAAACTTCACCAACGGCCCCTAAAACGAGAGTAACCTAGCATCCGCAGTCAAAGCCGCCCGACAGGCTAAGGGAACTGGGTATGTGAAAATAGTAGATTTTAAGCCCTACAGACGGCGCTTCAGGACACATTGGGTACTATCATGTCTGGGATTGCAAAGAAATCAAGCAAAAGTGAAATAAGACGGCCATAATATTCATTCTCAGGGTTCCCTTTCCCATCCCAAAAATAAACTAGATCCAGCTCACGAACAGGATTATGCGATATCTCGGTCAACTCAATCGATTCAGTGTCCGTACCAAGCTAATAGCCATGCTGCTAGTAGTCAGTCTTGGCTCGATGTTTGCCAGTACCTTTATTTGCTCCAGAGCGGGGCAACAGCTCCTGGAGCAGCGAGTATTTAACCAGTTAACCAGTCTGCGGGGAATCAGAACCGATCAAGTCCAGCGATATTTTGAATTTATCATTAACCACACCCAAACCCTTAGCGATGCTGAAATGGTCATCAGTGCCATGAAAGGGTACAAGCAGGCTTTTGAGGAACTAAATGCGGTCAACATACCCAAGACCTATGATGACAAAATCGATGGATTCTACCGCAATGAGTTTGTGCCACGACTTAAGAAGACGATAGATGCTGCGCCCATCGCTGAAACCTTCAGGCCTAAAACCTCAGCAGCCCGTTATCTCCAATATCACTACCTAGCCAATAATCCCTATCCGATGGGTGAGAAGTACAAGCTAGATGACCCGAAAGACGGCAGTAATTATAGCCGCACCAACCTTCGGTTCAAGCCGAAATTTACCAAAATTGCGGAACGTTTCGGTTACTACGATATGTACCTAATTGATTTGCAGGGGAATGTGGTTTACCTGCTTTCTAATGAGGGTGACATCGGTACTAATCTACTTGAAGGACCTGTTGCTGATAGCAACCTTGTCCAGGCCTTTAAAGATGCTCGTCGCTCCAATAGCACGGCTTATGTAAAAATTGTTGACTTCCAACCTTACATTTATTCTTACAATCAGCCATCGGCTTTTGTCGCTTCTGCCATTTTTGATGGAGCGGAGATGATTGGTGTCTTGGCGTTTCAGCTTCCTGCGGAGCGGCTCAGCGACATTGTCAACGGTCACGGTAAATGGAAGGAGAACGGATTGGGCAATACTGGGGAAACTTATCTGGTGGCACAAGATGGACTGATGCGATCGAAATCGCGATTCTTGATTGAAGACGGACAAAAGTTTACAGAATCACTCAGGGAGAGCGGGCTGCCTGAATCGACAGTCAAAAAAATCCGCGAACTTGATACGACCATTCTGCTGTTACCTGTGGATGTTGACGGCGTGAAACAGGCATTATTTGGCAAATCCGTACTGATTCGCAACAAGGATTATCGGGGCAGTGAAGTCTTGGGTGCCTATGAGCCTTTAGAAATTGATGGCTTGCGATGGGCGATCGGTGCTGAAATAGATATTAGTGAAGCCTTTGCTCCCATTAGCACATTTCAACGGGAGGTAGTCATTTCCGCGGCTCTGATCGTAGTTCTTGTCACCTTAGTGGCGATGTGGTTAGCGAGGCTGTTTGTCAAGCCGATCGATCGCTTAATCACCACCACGCAAAATGTGGAGTCTGGTAACGGGAAGATGATGGTGGAATCGGGAACGCGAGATGAATTTGCCGATTTGGCGAGGTCTTTCAACGACAAGCTGTACGGACTGCGAAGCCACATCCGACAAGTTGAACAACAAAACACTGAGAACCAAGGTCTGATTGACCTGCTGCTGCCACCTAAGATTGCCACACGCATCAAACAGGGAGAGGGTGTCATCGCTGACCCTGTTTCCAATGTCAGCATCTTGTTTACGGATTTGCACCGCTTTAGCAACCTCTTTGGAGCCTTGAGCGCGAAAGATGTGGTTTTTCTACTGGATGAGTTGGTTGATGCCTTCGATGACTTGGCAGATAAACATGGTTTGGAGAAAATTAAAACCATTGGTGATGGATATATGGCAGTCTGCGGCCTCTCGGTTTCTCGTCTGGATAACGACAAGCGGGCGATCGACTGTGCCTTAGAAATGCTGGCCCACGTGCGTCGCTTTAACTACGAACGCAACTTGAATCTGGATCTGCGAATTGGGATCAATACCGGGGATTTGATTTCAGGTATTGTGGGCAAAAGTCGCTACATATATGACGTTTGGGGGGAAACTGTCAATATTGCTCATCGCCTGAAGTCGGCTTCTCCGCCCGGTAGTATTTTGGTTTCGGAATATGTTCGCGATCGCTTGTCAGACCTCTACGAGTTCGAGAGGGTGGAGATCCTGGAGGAAAGAGACAAGAAATCCTTTTCTGCTTGGCAACTCCAATACAACCGCCATCAGGAATAGGAGCATCGGAATCATTAAATAATTCTCAGGTTGCTCAAAACCTGACAGGATTTTCTAAACAATAGCTTGACTCCAGGAGTCTAGTAAACAGTGTGTAGTTGGAGATGTTTTCAAATGGGTAACTTGAACTGGCAAGAACCTTGGTTAAGGTGGGCATTGGTTTTAGGCGTTGGGTTTCCACTGCTAGTGATGATATTGGGAGAAATTATTCAGCGATTAAAGCGGCAAAAAAATCCTATAGCATCTACTTTGCAGACAGTAAAAAACCTCGTATTACCATCATTTGCGGTCATGGTTTTTGTTCGAGATGTCTTCAAGTTCGAGCCGCAAGGGAATCTGGTTAAGGTTCTCGAAACACTGTTTTGGATATGTGTCATCAATGCTCTACTCTCCCTAATTAACGCACTGTTGTTCGAGCAGGCAGAAGAGGAATCTTGGCGGGGACGGATGCCCAAACTACTGGTTGACCTTTGCCGGGTGATTTCTATTCTGGTAGGGGGAGCGATCGTCCTTTCGCAAGTTTGGGGAGCTGACTTGGCTGGACTAGCTACGGCATTGGGCGTTACCTCCATCGTCATTGGGTTAGCACTGCAAGACCCCTTGGGCAGTGTCTTGACCGGAATTATGCTGTTATTTGAGCGCCCTTTTGGGATGGGGGATTGGCTGAAAATTGGGGAATTTGAAGGTCAGGTGATTGACATGAACTGGCGGGCTGTTCGTTTGCTGACGGCAGATCGTCAAGTATATATCGTGCCGCATCAGTTGTTGGGAAAAGAAGTGATTTGTAATTACACCGCACCGGATAGTATTCATTATGGAAATATTAAAATTGGTTTCTCCTACGACAATCCTCCTAATGTTGTGAGGCAAGTTCTATTCAATACTGCTTTATCTGTTCCGGGAATTTTGGCAGACCCGAAACCGGATTGTCAAACGATATCTTACGATGATTTTGTAATTACTTATAAAGTGGCATTCTTCGTCAAAGATTTTCTACAGCTTGAGTCAGCGCAAAACGAATTTATGACAAGGATTTGGTATGCTGCACGGAGGAACAATCTCACACTCTATCACTACAAATACGAATGTGCAGTGGAGTCGAACGCTAGCCAGACAGATATTACCACCAGCAAGCTGAGTCAAGGATTGTCTTCGATTCCAGCTTTGATCCCTGTTACTAGGGATCAAAGTAGTTTAGATGAATTGACCAAGGGAACAAGATTACAGCATTTTGGCACTGGAGAAACTGCGATCGAACAAGGTACTCTCGTTTTTTCTATGTACATTATTATTTCCGGTGAGGCGGTAATGACTGTTGGGAACGATGGCAGCGCAGAACTGGAGGTGGTAACGCTTTCACGGGGGGACTTCTTTGGAGTAATGGCACTATTCAGTCGGGAACCCAGCCCGGTATCGGTTAGGGCCCTAATTGATCTGGAGGTGATGGCGATCGACTCAGATAAAGTTAATGAGATGATGGAACGTCAACCGAGGTTATCCCGTGAAATTGCTCAGGTGATAGAGATGCGAAGACACGCGATTGATGTAGCGCAACGGACTAGCCATAAGGAGAAACTTCTCAACCAAAATCAGGATGTGGTCGATGAGGTGCGATCGCACCTCAGCTAACAGTTTTCAACCAACAACACTTAACCAAATCAACACTACCAACTTTCAGTCCTGCACACATTCCGACTAAAGAAACCGGGTTTTTCACTAAATTTGTGCGCTACAGCTAAGTATTTTCGTGAAAAAACCCGGTTTCTGGGCCTCATGCGATCGTCCTAATTTTTTTTAAGTTCGTATATCGATCGCAGATCTAACCAATAACTTTTGTAAAAAAACTGCCCTACACTTCGGTAACTACCACTTTTTTACCTGCATGACAGCCCAAAAGATTGTGCTAGAATCCTCAATACATAAATCTTCTTGCAGTCTAGGGGGAGGTTGTAGGTCAGCCACCATTTGGGTCTTCCCAGTTGAAAGCCACCCTGCAACAGCAACCTAGAATCTGCAACCGCTTTGACCGTGCGGCAGAGCAGTCGGGAATGTCACGCTAGAATAAGCAGTACGAGTTAACACTCGACTAAAAACGCCCGCTCAAGCGAGCGTGACCTCGAAACGGGCACATAGCAGGTGATGGGAATAAATCATGTTTGAACGCTTCACAGAAAAAGCAATAAAAGTAATCATGCTGGCCCAGGAAGAAGCTCGTCGCCTGGGTCACAACTTCGTAGGGACAGAACAGATCCTCCTGGGTCTGATCGGAGAAGGAACCGGAGTTGCAGCCAAAGTCCTCAAATCAATGGGGGTCAACCTCAAAGATGCTCGGATTGAGGTCGAAAAAATCATCGGGCGCGGTTCGGGCTTCGTAGCAGTCGAAATTCCGTTCACCCCTCGCGCCAAGCGGGTTCTAGAACTGTCCCTCGAAGAAGCTCGCCAACTCGGACACAATTACATAGGTACCGAACACCTGCTGCTGGGTCTGATCCGCGAAGGTGAAGGAGTCGCCGCCAGAGTCTTAGAAAACCTGGGAGTAGACTTATCTAAAGTCCGCACCCAAGTGATTCGGATGCTGGGAGAAACCGCAGAAGTCGCAGCCACTGGCGGCGGTGCTCGCACCAAAACCCCAACCCTCGATGAGTTCGGCTCTAACCTGACTCAAATGGCTGTGGATGGGAAGCTTGACCCCGTAGTCGGACGCCAAAAAGAAATTGAACGGGTAATTCAAATCCTCGGTCGCCGTACCAAAAATAACCCGGTACTCATCGGTGAACCTGGAGTTGGCAAAACCGCGATCGCCGAAGGTCTGGCCCAACGCATCGCTAACAACGACATCCCAGACATCCTAGAAGAAAAGCGCGTCGTCACCCTGGACATCGGCTTGCTCGTCGCCGGTACCAAATACCGGGGGGAATTTGAAGAACGCCTCAAAAAAATCATGGACGAAATCCGCACGGCGGGTAACGTGATTTTAGTCATTGACGAAGTGCACACTTTGATCGGTGCTGGTGCGGCGGAAGGGGCGATCGACGCAGCCAACATCCTCAAGCCAGCTTTGGCTAGAGGCGAACTCCAGTGTATCGGCGCTACCACCCTAGATGAGTACCGCAAGCACATCGAGCGCGACGCAGCCCTAGAACGGCGCTTCCAGCCAGTCATGGTCGGCGAACCTACCGTAGATGAGACGATCGAGATTCTCTTTGGTCTGCGGGAACGCTACGAACAGCACCACAAGCTGAAAATTTTGGACACGGCCCTGGAAGCCGCAGCCAAACTCTCGCACCGATATATCTCCGATCGCTTCCTACCAGACAAAGCCATTGACCTCGTAGACGAAGCAGGTTCCAGAGTCCGCCTGATCAACTCCCAACTTCCCCCCGCAGCGAAAGAACTTGACAAAGAACTCCGCCAAGTCCTGAAGGATAAAGACGAAGCAGTGCGTTCTCAAGACTTTGACAAAGCAGGGGAATTGCGCGATCGCGAAATGACTATCAAAGCCGAAATCCGGGCTATTTCCCAAGCCAAAAAAACCGACTCGGCGGCCCGCGGCGACACCGACCCATCGCCAGTAGTTACCGAAGAAGACATCGCCCAAATCGTAGCAAGCTGGACAGGAGTTCCGGTCAACAAACTGACCGAATCCGAGTCGGAAAAGCTGCTACACATGGAAGATACCCTGCACCAGCGTTTGATTGGTCAAGAAGAAGCTGTCAAAGCGGTTTCTAAGGCCATTCGTCGCGCCCGTGTTGGCTTGAAAAACCCCAATCGCCCGATCGCCAGTTTCATCTTCTCCGGGCCCACAGGCGTTGGTAAAACCGAACTCACCAAAGCTCTAGCCGGCTACTTCTTCGGTTCCGAAGACGCAATGATTCGGTTGGATATGTCCGAGTACATGGAACGTCACACCGTCTCCAAACTCATCGGTTCCCCTCCAGGTTATGTCGGCTACAACGAAGGCGGACAACTCACAGAAGCAGTCCGTCGTCGTCCTTACACAGTCGTGTTGTTCGACGAAATCGAAAAAGCTCACCCCGATGTCTTCAATATGCTCTTGCAAATATTGGAAGACGGCCGCTTAACTGATGCTAAAGGTCGCACCGTAGACTTCAAAAATACGCTGCTGATTATGACCTCTAACATCGGTTCTAAAGTCATCGAAAAAGGTGGCGGTGGCCTCGGTTTCGAGTTCAGCGATAACCAAGCCGATGCTACTTACAACCGCATTCGTTCTTTGGTTAATGAAGAACTGAAAAACTATTTCCGCCCAGAATTCCTCAACCGACTAGACGAAATTATCGTCTTCCGTCAGTTGAACCGAGAGGAAGTCAAGGAAATCGCGGTCATCATGCTGAAAGAAGTTTTCGGCCGTTTAACAGAACAGGGTATCACTCTGGAAGTTACCGAAAAGTTCAAGGAACGCTTGGTGGAAGAAGGCTACAATCCCAGTTACGGAGCAAGGCCTCTACGCCGCGCGATCATGCGCTTGTTGGAAGACAGCTTGGCTGAGGAAATCCTTTCTGGCCGCATCAAAGACGGCGACATCGCTGTTGTGGATGTGGGTGAGGATGGAATTGTCAAGGTGTTGCAAGGCCAGAAGCGGGAATTGCTGCCCCAAGGTGCTGAGTAAGTGCGATCGCAAGTACAGTTTTGAAGTAATTTGGCGATCGTAAATAACTCCAAATCAGTATCTAAAAAAGGTGGAGAATCTTAATTCTCTGCCTTTTTTAGATTGAGTGAATAAGATATTAGAGGAAGATAAGATGACATCTGAAAACAATAAGTTGAATACAAAAACAATAGAAAATAAGCCTGATACTTCCACTGCGGTCAGCACAAGCTCCTGGTGGCAAAAAGCCTGGAATTCCCAACGAGAAAATATTCAGATAGTGATGATAGCTTTGGGTTTAGCAATCTTGATTCGAGCATTTATCGCCGAACCCCGGTTCATACCCTCAGACTCTATGTTACCAACTTTGCATATAGGCGATCGGGTCGTAGTCGAAAAAATATCCTACTATCTGGAACCTCCCAAAACTGGCGACATCGTAGTATTTTCCCCACCGGAGCAGTTGCAAGAACAAGGATTTACCGAAGACCAAGCATTTATCAAGCGGATCATTGGCTTACCGGGTCAAACTATCACCGTTAAAAAAGGTCTAGTTTTCCTCAACGACAAAGCCCTGGTTGAAAAATATATTGCCGAACCTCCTAAATACCAGTGGGGGCCTTATCGAGTTCCCGAAAATCAATACTTTGTCATGGGAGACAACCGCAACAACAGCAACGACTCCAGCCGCTGGGGATTTTTACCGAAGCAAAACATCATCGGCCGCGCTGTGGTCAGGTTTTGGCCGCTAGAACGCATCGGGAAGGTTTGAGAGAAGGAAGAAGGAAGAAGGAAGAAGGAAGAAGGAAGAAGGAAGAGGGAAGAAGGAAGAACAACCCCCCCCTGCCCCCCCCAAGGGGGGAAATTCAGGAAGAAGGAAGAAGGACACACTTCGACTACGCTCAGTGTCCGATGCCTGATGCCCGATGTCCCATTCCCAATGCCCCATTCCCGATGTCCATGCCTTATCCTGTACGGACATTGCTACTAATCTTTACGCTTTGAAGGGTAGGGGCAGCCTCCGCCAACTGATAACATAGTTGAATAAGCAGGAGGACTTACTGCCTAAATCAAAATTTGTTCGATATTAAAAAATTAGGTAAAGCTATGGGATTTTTTGATTCAGAAATTGTTCAGCAAGAAGCCAAACTGTTATTTGACGACTATCAATCCCTCGTCAAACTAGGCAGCAGTTATGGTAAGTTCGATCGCGAAGGCAAGAAAATGTTCATCGCTCAGATGGAAGCAATGATGGACCGTTATCGTATTTTTATGAAGCGTTTCGAGCTATCTGAGGACTTCATGGCTCAGATGACCGTTGAACAGTTAAAAACCCAACTCAATCAATTTGGGATTACGCCCCAGCAGATGTTTGAGCAAATGAACTCAACCCTGGAGCGCATGAAATCTGAACTGGAAAAGCAATCGTGAACGAACCTGACGGTCAACTGAGTACAGTTAGACCGCAGGCTTCTTTTTCCTTTTTTTAAAAGGCTTTTTTGAGTGACGGAGTTCCCCCGCCACTTTTGTAACTCAGACCAATTTTTCTTATGAGTTTGGCTGAATTTTCATCTCGATCCAAAGATTCTCCACATAGACAAGAATGCCACCGTTGGGATAATTCTTTCGGGACTTTGTTGAGGCAGTTCCAACAGTGCTGGGAAGTTCCTTTGGGGTCAACAAATAAAACTCTTTTACCTAGTTTCCATGCGACATATTTCAGAACGTTAAGGAAGAGGATCGATGTGAAGAATTACGAATTATTCACTCGTAATTAGGAATTAGGAATTCGTAATTCCCTACTCGTAATTAGGAATTAGGAATTCGTAATTCGTAATTCCCTACTCGTAGCCCAATGCCCAATACCCAATGCCCAATACCCGATGCCCAAGGCCCAATTCCCAAGAATTAAGGGTGTTCAAAAGCAGAAGCAGGTTTGAAATCTTCTTCTGGAACTCCCTGCAAAGCTTGGCTCATAAAATCTCGCCAAATCGGGGCGACAATGGTACCGCCAGTAGCACCGTAGCTCATTGGTGTGTAATCGTCGTTGCCAACCCAAACAGCCACGGACAACTGGGGGACGTAACCGACAAACCAGATATCCCGTTCTGAGGAAGTAGTACCGGTTTTTCCAGCAGCCGGCCGCCCAAGTTGGGCAGCCTTGGCAGTACCATTGTTAACTACGCCTTGCAGGGCGCTGTTGACAGAAGCCGCAGCCCAGGAATTGAGTACCAATTTGGGTTTGGGCGTGTTGTCGAGCAAGACATTGCCACTGCTGTCAGTGACTTGCACGATAAACGTGGTGTCAGAATGCCAGCCATTGTTGGCAAAGGTAGCAAAAGCTCCAGCCATCTCCAAAGGAGTGAGGTCAACCGCACCCAAGGGTAAGGAAACCACCGGTTCCATCGGACTTCTGATGCCCAGTACCCGGCAAATTTCAATCACTTTGTTTAATCCAACTTCTTGTCCAAGCTTGACAGCGGGAATATTTAGTGATACTTCCAAGGCTCTGCGAATGCTGACGGCACCGGAGAAGCCACCACCATAGTTTTGAGGGTAGTAGTAGCCGTCGCCGTCGCGATAGCCGACAGGAGAGTCGTAGACTATAGAATCAGGACTGTATTTACCACTAGCAAAAGCAGCGTAGTAGACAAAAGGTTTAAAAGAAGACCCTGGCTGTCTCCGGGCTTGAATGGCACGGTTGAATTGACTTTTTTCGTAATCGACACCCCCAACCATTGCTTTGACGAAGTGGGTGCGGGGATCGACGGCTGCTAGGGCAATTTGACCTTGGTCGCGATCGTAAAAAATGCCTTGAGAATATAGCCGATCGTGCCATGCTTTGACTGTTTCTTCAGCCGTGCGCTGCATTTTGAGGTCGATGGTAGTTTGAACGCGCATTCCTCCCTTAACTACAGCATCTCGGCCAAAACGCCTAGTCAACTCTTGGATTACGGCTTGTGTCACGTAAGGAACTTGAGAGCCACCAAAAGAGGTAATTTTACCAAGCTTAATCTTTTGTGTGCGAGCTGCTGCTTCTTCCGTCGGGGTAATCCATTTCAACTCCTTCATCCGGGTTAAAACGATTTCCTGTCGCTCTTTTGACAACTTGTAATTGACGAAAGGACTGTATTCTTCGGGGGCAGAAATTAACCCGGCTAACATCGCGGCTTCGGCCAAAGTCAAACTATCTGCTGACTTGTTGAAATAGCTACGAGATGCCGTTTCTACGCCGTACAAGTTGTGACCGAGGTAAATTTGATTCAGGTAAAGTTGCAGAATCTGGTCTTTATTGAGGATTTGCTCCAAGCGGATAGACATTACCGCTTCAGCTACTTTGCGACTGAGTTTTGATTGGGGAGATAGAAACAGGTTCTTGACTAATTGCATTGTCATAGTCGAGCCTCCTTCAACGGTTCTACCTTTTTCGAGGTTAGCCATGAAGGCTCTGGCTATCCCGCCTGGGTTGATGCCTTTGTGGGTGAAAAAGTTGCTATCTTCGATCGCTAAAGCAGCACGTTTCAGGTTCGGGGAGATTTTGTCTAGCGGTACGACATCTCGATTGGCTTCGTCGTGGATGCTGGCGAGGGGCCGGCCGTTGATGTCGTAAATGTGGGTAGTTTCCGTCGGAGAGTAGGTTTGCAAGATGCGAACATCCGGCAAATTGCGGAAGCTGATCGCTAAGCCAACCAGTCCGCCAGCTACTACGGAACTGGCAAGCATTGTGATGCTGAGTATAGTTCCAGCGGTCACTTTACTGACGGACTGAACGAACTCGAATACGGGGGCTGAGTTTTCCGTATTTTTACGGACTGCGTTGGTTGACACGTGGATTTCACTTCCTGAGTCGATTGGGGGTTGGAGACTTTGAATTTAAAAAGGGGGCTCGAACAACTGCCATCAAAAATTTTGGTAGGTAAGCTTTGGGATTATGCTAGCTTGATGGTTGTGTTTTTATATGTCAATCAGTGAGTTTAACTAATTCCGCTGCACTTTGGCAAAATATTATGGTTTTCGATCGCTCCCCTATGATTTCTCCTAACTTTTCTGGAATTTACCGCGGTGTCAGTGAGATTTTTCCCGATCGACCCGATTCTAACAACCCTGACGAAAATTTGGTCGAATTGCTGACCAAAGCCGATCGACCTTTGCGGATAAAGTTGGGAATTGACCCCACAGGGACTGACATCCACCTAGGCCACAGCATTTGCGTGCGCAAACTCCGAGCTTTTCAGGATGCGGGCCACACGGCGGTACTGGTCATCGGAGATTTTACCGCAAGAATTGGCGATCCGACAGGGAAATCTGAGACACGCACTCAGTTAACTCCCGAACAAGTAGCAGAAAATGCCCGGACTTATTTAGACCAGGTTCGTCCTATTTTAGACTTTGACACCCCCGGCAGGCTAGAAATTCGCTACAACTCGGAGTGGTTGTCTGGTTTGGACTTGGCGAAGATTTTGGAGCTGCTAGGCACGATGACGGTGCAGCAGATGCTGGCTAAGGAAGGGTTTGACAATCGCATGGAACAGGAAAATGCGATTTTTTTGCACGAGTTTCTGTATCCGCTGATGCAGGGTTACGATTCCGTGGCCTTAGAAGCTGATGTGGAGTTGGGGGGAACTGACCAAAAGTTTAATATTGCGGTGGGACGAGATTTGCAACGACATTTTGGGATGAAACCGCAGTTTGGTTTGCTGATGCCGATTTTGATCGGGACTGATGGAGTGCAGAAGATGTCGAAGTCTTTGCATAATTATGTCGGTTTGTCTGAGGACCCGCTGACAATGTATTCTAAGTTGGAGAAAATTGCCGATCGCTCGATCGCCCAATATTTTGAACTATTGACAGATTTGCCTTTGGATGCGTTGCCGGAAAATCCGCGCGAAAAACAAAAGCTTTTGGCTGTGAATGTTGTCAGCCAGTATTATGGTTCGGAAGCAGGCGATCGGGCACAACTCGATGCAATGGCGCTGGTTAAAGGTGCTGCGGGTGAAGCTGATGCAGTGCCGGAGTTTTCTTTGGCAAGCGTGCAGTTTCCTGCTAAGTTGTTTTATATTCTGAGTGCTAGCGGACTTTGCAAAAGCAGCGGTGATGCGCGGAAGTTGATGCAGGGTGGTGGGGTGAAGTTGGAGGGCGATAAAGTTTCTGATGTTAACCTCACTTTTGAATCTCCTGCTGAATTATGCGGTAAGGTTTTGCAAGTTGGGAAGAATAAGTTTGTGCGTTTGGTGTCTTGAATCTCTTTTTTAACCGCAGATGAATACTGAAGATGAACGCTGATGAACGCTGATAATCGAATTATTGTGGCTTTGGATGTTGCGAGTCAAGAAGAGGCGATCGCCCTGATTGACAAACTCCCCGATGTATCTTTTTGGAAAGTAGGTTTAGAGCTATTTGTGAGCTCCGGGCCGGGGATTTTGGAAATTTTAAAACAGCGGGGAAAGCGGATTTTTCTGGATTTGAAATTTCACGACATCCCGAATACTGTGGCTGGCGCTTGTCGGGCTGCTGCTAAGTATAATGTGGATTTATTGACTATCCATTCTACCTGTGGTAAAGATGCTCTGAAAGCAGGATTGGTTGCTTTGGAGGAAGGGGCGGCGGCTGTGGATAAACCGAGTCCTAAATTGATTGCAATTACTCTGTTAACGAGTTTGAATTCCCGACAGTTAGCTTTTGAGTTGAAAGTACCTTTAGAGTTGCCAGAATATGCTTTGCACATGGCATTGTTGGCTAAGGAAACGGGTTTAGCTGGTGCTGTTTGTTCTCCGCAGGAAGTGGAACAGTTGCGGATGAGTTGCGGGGATGATTTTCTGTTGGTTTGTCCGGGGGTGCGTCCTAAATGGGCTGATGGGGGCGATCAAAGGCGATCGATGACTCCAAAGGCTGCGATTAATGCTGGTGCTGATTATCTGGTGATTGGGCGGCCGATTACTGCTTCGGATGATCCGGTGGCGGCTTTTGCGCGGATTTGTGAAGAGTTGGGATAAATAGTCTCAATGATTCGGCGGTTGAAACCGCTTCTACACAAACAAAGTCCGCCTGCGCGGACTAAGAAATGGAGAGGTATTTCTCGTTTTCTCGTTACTAGGCTCTGCCTAGTAACGCAGATCCAGAGGCTCTGCCTCGCTGGTTGGTGCTGCAACGCGGGCAGAATGTTCTCGATTGCGCTCTTCCTAGTAATGCTGAATTTCCTTAGATTCTCTTAAAACAAGTTGATATTCTGCTTCAACTTCTGCACAATTTGCCTCAATGTATGATAAGGCAACGTTAATCTGATCTTCTGTTAAGTCAAATAAGCAACGGATAAACTTCGGGGGCAGTTCTTCTTGCCAAGCTTATGGGCGATCGCTTAGAGTAATATAAGCTTGGTTGGCTGCTGCTAAAAAACGTGTTCTTCGGTGATGTTAAACTTTACAAGTCTCGACGCGAGATGGGGATTCTAACATTGATGCGTCTGGAGTCTCACCTTGATTAACTGCAATCAAGGTCATTCTAAACCATCCTCTAAAGTGATATCCCAAGCTTCTCTTTCTTCAAGTTCTTCTTGCCAATCTTCAGGGCGATCGCGTAGAGTAATATAAGCTTGGTTAGCTGCTGCTAAAAACTGTTGTCTTCGGTATTGTTCGATTGCTTGTTCAAGGACAGTTTCGATTGGTTTTCCTGAACTTGCAGAGAGTTCTGCTAGGGCTTGATAAGATGTATTGCTGATTGTAACTGTAGAATTTTGATTCATGTTTTTTACCTCATACAATCTTACTCAACCATTGTAGCTTACAACCTTGGAAACGGATAACTATCGCTATGTCAGGATGGGTATATAGGAGATTGTAGCAGATGAGCATTGTTTTGACAATTGTATGATACCCCAAGGCATCTTGACAAACAGCAAAGTTTTAAAATATAATCAGTTTCAACTCAACACAAACTTTTATCCCATGAAAACTATTGACAAAAGTCAATTAAAAGCTAACTTACTAGAATTTTTGCAACTTGTCGAGCTAGAAGGCGAAGAAATTTTAGTGACGGATGGAAATAAGCCAGTTGTGAGAATTTCTCAGTATGAAAAGACTCTTTCAACGGAAGAATTATTTAAGGATATGCGGGGTAAAGTCAAATATTTTGAGGACTTAACTACTCCCACAACTGAAGAATGGCAGGAAGTATGAAAATTGTCCTTGATACCTGCGCTCTCATTTGGATTTTGGATTTTGGATTTTGGATTTTGGATTTTGGAGATGATATTGTATATGTTAGATGAAAAGAGTAGAATTTGAGTAAATTAAGATTATGAACGAGCAAGAATTTAAGCAGAGAACAAAGAAAGTAGCATTGCAGGTGATCCGTCTGGTTGAAACACTTCCAAATAAGATGACAGCGCAAGTTATTGGCAAACAGTTATTGCGTTCGGCAACTTCTGTAGGGGCTAACTATCGAGCCGCTTGTCGGGCTAAATCAACTGCTGATATCATTGCTAAACTTGGTATTGTAGAAGAAGAAGGTGATGAATGTCTTTATTGGATGGAACTCCTTGTAGAAGCTGAAATTATCCCGGAAGATAGGATTAAGAGTTTGAGGCAGGAAATGAATGAAATTGTCGCTATGATAGTTGCATCAATCAAAACTTTACGTTCTAAAAATCTAAAATCTAATTAATCCAAAATCCAAAATCCAAAATCCAAAATCCAAAATCCAAAATCGGAACTGGTATCGGAAAGTTAGAACAGGCATGGCTTCGTTCAAAAAGTCTAGTTCACAAGTCTTAATAAAAATCTGTAACGCTTAGATGTTACAGTCTACAAGTCTCGACGCGAGAGAAGAATCCCCGCCGCCATCCCCCCCGCCATCCCCAACCCACGGCGAACCGAGAACCCTCGGAGAACCGGGAGGTGAGCTTCTGGTGCTTTCTCTGAATAAGTGAGGTCGTCGTTGTAGTACAGCCATTCGTTCTTTTTTCTCCAGCCTACCTTGTCACCAAAAGCTTCCCATACTTTTCTATCATATTCCCTGGTTCCCCCCAGACTTTGATAGATGCGCTTCTGCACGCTAAAGCCGAAGCGCCCATTGCTGTATTTTACCCAAAGTTGGTCAATAGTACGCAAGTCCTCGCAGGGAAAATTATCAATACTTTCTGAATTCAGCCATCCTTTTTCCTCCCTCCCCGCCACTTTCAACATCACTCTCCCGGTTTCCTCATCGGCTTCTTTCCACTTTTTGGCCGCCAATAAATTCCGCAAATTTATATAATCCATCCCCACGGCTGAAATCACCCGCGTTGTCTCAGCAGCCACTGGTTTCGGTATCAGCAAATCCAACCATTCCTGCACCGACTGCGGGCGATTTTGCGGTTCCAACTCCATCCCCTTCATAATCGCCGCATTCACCCTGTCACTAATTTTATTATTATGCTGTTTCGGCGGAGTTAAAGGAATATTTTCATTCCTGATTTGCGACGGAAACGGCAACTTTCCCGTCAGCATCACATACAGCGTCGCCGCCAAAGAATAAACATCCGTATAAGCACCAAATTCTGCTCGTTTTTCCAACAATTCCAGAGGTGCAAAACACTCAGTCCCAGAATTACTATTAGTCCTTAACTTTCCCGGAATTGTCGCCTGTCGCGCCAAACCAAAATCAATCAAAACAGCACCCCCCTGGCCCCCCTTAGTAAGGGGGGAAGAAGAAATTTCGCCACCCTTAGCAAGGGAAGAAATTTCTCTTTCCCCCCCCTTAGCAAAGGAAGAAATTTCTCTTTCGCCCCCATTATTAAAGGGGGAATTTTCTCTTTCTCCCCCCTTAGCAAGGGGGGCTGGGGGGGTTCTTAGCATGATATTTTGGGGTTTAACATCCTGATGAGTAAACCCTTGCTTATGAATAAAACTCAAAGCATTTCCCACTTGCTGAATAATTGGCAAAGCATTCTCTTCCGACAAAACGCCGTTATCTTCCAGATGTTCAGCTAAATTAGTGCCGTCGAGTAACTCCATCACCATACACCATAAATCACCCTCCTGAAACACCTCATAAACTTCAACAACATGAGGATGATGGCATTTTGCCAAACACAGCGCCTCATTCATAAACTTTCCTTGGCGCTTGACAAAATCTGGCTTTCCTTGTTGGATAGCATTCAGAGTTTTAATCGCAACTAATTTACCTGCTTTACGATTTTGAGCGCGGTAGGTGACACCGAAACCGCCGCCGCCGAGGATTTGTTCTATTAAATATTTGCCTTCGTGCAGTTGTTGTCCCTTTGCCCAGTGCTGCATATTGTTGTGTTATGGTGTGTAGCATAGGTGTCAACTTAAGGTCAAACCCAGTCAGAGACTGTTGGCAAGACTATTAAATCTAGATCCCCCCTAGCCCCCCTTCCCAAGGGGGGGACAGGAGTCTTTTCAAAGTCCCCCTTCTTAAGGGGGATTTAGGGGGATCTAGACTCAGGTAAAAACCAGATTTCTCAGGGATTTCAGGCTTAAGTTGACACCAATGGATGTGTAGATACAGGAAATTGTAGCAGATGAGCCTTGCTTTGACAATTGAATTATACCCCCGTGGTTAACCAAGATTGATGAATTTTTGGGTTGGGTGGGGGCGGGTTTTTGAGATTGTGGGTGGGAATTGGAGATTTTTCGTGAACCCGCCCCTACAAATAACGAACAAAAATATTATAATTGCTCTTTGAATTCACCTGGTAACGCATATCCAGAAGCCTGCATCGCTGGTTCTGTTAATGTTTTTGTACCCTCAAAAATAGCCTCTTGAAAGCACATCATCTTCGTCGAGTTCATCTTTGCCAATCATCCCTTCAATTTCAGTTAAAAATCTCAGAAAAACTTCCGGTGCAAAAGGGTTATCATCAAGATGCTTTACAAAAGAAGCTCGATTTTTCTTTCTTCCCTGTACCGTACTAAAAGCACTTCTGATATTAGACGATAACCGCTTAGCCTTTCTCAGAATTAGTATCTCATCAATAGCTGTGAGTGATGAGCTAATCGGCGACATATCCAGCCATTCACATAGCAAGAAATACTTGGCTCCTGGAACACTCAATTTTACATCTAAGGCAGTTGCCTTGCCCTCTTGAAACATAGTTTTATCAAGATTTGTTTTACACTCAGCCGCAACATAAGCAATATTTGCCTCGCGGGAGGTACTCTCCTTAAAATCTTTCTTGTGAGAGGCTTTCAGAAATATTTTTCTACTAATTGCAAAATCTTGATCCTTGGCTCGAATACTCATTCCACCACCTTTTGGACTTACTTTTAAACTTGACTCAAATCGGAGTGATGAAAAACACTGTGTTGGGCCAAAGGATAGTTCTTTGTCCTTTAATGAATCTGCAAAGACGGTTGTAACTAAGATAGGTATAAATTCTTCAATGATTGATTTGTCAAGTTTTAATTGCCCCTTTTCACAGTACAAAAAATCATTGTCACTGTCAAAAATTAGTTCGAGATCGATGTATCGTTTATAGGAGGTTAGATGAGATACCATCTCTGGAACCACTTTCAAATCACCACTGATATTTTTAAGGGTTTCCAACCAGTTTATATAGTGTTCGATTGCTTGATTAACACGCGATTTTTCTGTAGGAGGTAGTTTATTGTTATCAAGCAATGCTGCTAGTTTGTCCCCATGTGGCTGAGCTAAATTAAACATAAATTTCTTCTTTTGGGTTGATTTTTTCAATGATTTTACGTGAACGCTGCCGCTCGAAATAAGGTGATACCTGTACTTTTTCAGCCTTGTCGATAGCATCCTTGATTTCATATTTTACTTGTTCATCCGCTAGGGGATAAGCGGACTCCAATGCCTCTACAGCGATATTTCTAGCTTGATGTATAGTAAAATGATACTGTAAATTTTCTACTTTTATAAAGTGCAGTATATCTTCTTTGATACTTTTTCCATAACGATTTACAAAAGTTCTTTCTTGACGAATATCTAAACTAATTCCAAATACTTGACCAGCAATTTCTGCAACTAGCTCACCATTAAAAAAAGGAGTTCCTTTAATATTTGATTCTCGACCCACTACAAATATTATTCTACTGTCATGGCTGCATATTCGCAACAATTCTTGGATCGAAAATCACACTATTTTTATCGGCATATTTATGAATCAAAGTTTCGATAAACTGGGGGGAAAATTGCCCTTTCCAAGGAAGTGGATTAGTACGTTGTTTATCTTCAATGTCTAATAGTTCTTGAGGAATTTCTTGTCTATTGATAGGAGTTTCACTGAAAATATTAGATAAAACCATAATTCGGATTTTTACTTGGCGCGAATTTGTGAATAGATAGAAATGCCGGGGCGGGTTTTTGAGATTGTGGGTGAAAATCAGAGATTGTTAGTGAAACCCGCCCCTACAAATAACGAACAAAAATATTATAATTGCTATTTTAATTCATCCAATTTTGCCTTGATTGCTTGCATATCTTGCCACATGAACCATTTCGGAGTTTCGGGTTCGCGCGAGGGGTTTCGCAGCAGATAAGATGGGTGGAAGATTGGCATACACAAACGATTTTCCCATTCAATCCATTGACCTCTAATTTTACTAATCGGCCGCTTATCGCTAAGCAAACCTTTGAGGGCTGTTGCACCTGTTAATAAGATAATTTTAGGGTCTAATATGCGAATTTGTTCGAGTAAGTATGGTTTGCAGGCTTCTATTTCTTTGACTGTCGGAGGGCGGTTGTTGGGGGGGCGACATTTGATGACGTTGGCAATGAATACGTCGGTTTCTGTATTCAGTCCTACTGATTCTAAAATCTTATCTAAAAGTTGACCCGATCGCCCAACGAATGGTAATCCGGTTTCGTCTTCGTTTTGTCCGGGCGCTTCTCCGACAATCAAGATTTTTGCTTGGGGATTGCCGCGCCCGATGACAGCGTGAGTGCGACTGTTGCCTAATTCGCAGCGGTGACAGCGGTTGCAGTGTTCGGCTATTTCCTCGATGTTTTGATAAGTGCCGGGAGGAATGGGAATTTTGGCATTTGTCGGTATTGAGTCTGTTTGGAAAGAGACATTTTGACTGTTGTCAAAAAGGCTGAGTTGCAAGTCGCTTGACATATATTTAAAGATCAGGGAGATTTTTGGGAAGCTAGAGTTTATAGTTTAGATCGCGTTTGCTCCTACAGGTAGGAATATGTTCTCTAGCCCGTTGTTTGATAATCGCGCTGATGCTGGTGAAAAACTGGCGGCGGCAGTTTTCGCAGAGCTCGAAAAATTGAATTTAACCTCGCCAGAGGTTGTGAAACCGATTGTTTATGCTTTGCCGCGCGGTGGTTTGCCCATCGCAGTACCTATTGCCCGTTTGTTGGGTTGTCCTTTGGATGTGGTGGTGGCGAAGAAAATTACTCGTCCTGATAATTTAGAATACGCGATCGGGGCTGCCACTGCTGATGGGGAAGTGGTGTGGCAACAAAAGCCACGCAATTTGTCTTTTCAAACTTTAGCACTCCAGCAGGCTCTCGATCGCGCCCAATCTCTACTGGCAGATTTGTCTCCGGGACGTCCAAATGTTAGCGCTGCGGGGGCTTTGGCGATTTTGGTGGATGATGGGGTTGCGACGGGGATGACGATGGCTGTGGCGGCGCAGGCTTTGCGGATTCAGCAGCCGATGGCTTTGTGGATTTGCGTGCCGGTTGCACCGCAGGATTTGCTAGAATTTTTGGAGGAAATGTGCGATCGCCACATCGTCCTAGAAACCCCAGACCCTTTTTATAGCGTCAGTCGCTTTTACGCGGAATTTCCGCAAGTGGAGACGGAAGTTGCCTTAGCGTGTTTAATGCAACAAAGTGAATGGCGATCGTCAGTTAAGCTAGAAGGCTAAATCCAAAAGTGCGATCGCTAATAAATGAGACCTTGGCAATATTGGTTGGATACTTTGATTCTATCTAGTCAGCACAATCCTCCTCGCTTTGTTGAGTTGGTGATGTTGAGTTTAGCGATGATTTTGTTGGGGTTATGGACTTTCACAGGGCAATGGCCCTATTTAGCCTTGTCTCTAAGTTATATAATTGGTTCGTCTTTTTCAATTTTAGTGCGAGAATCCCTGGGCCCGCGCCCTCAATTTCAGCTAACTCATATCACCGCACTTTTATTGTTAATTATCAGTTTTTATAGTTTTGCTGAATTGATTAGATAAGTAGAAGGAAGAAGGAAGAAGAACCCCCCCTAGCCCCCCCCAAGGGGGGAAATTCAGGAAGAAGGAAGAAGGAAGAAGGAAGAAGGAAGAAGGAAGAAGGAAGAAGGAAGAATGCTTATACAGTAAACTTTTTATTCAAGTTATTACAGAGGAGTTTTATCTCGGTCATCTGCTAATTAGGTTGGTGTAAAATTAGGCGATTACCTGCGGGATCGAAGGCGTAGATTTCTAAACCGTGACTAGCTTTAATGATTTCTCCGGGGGGCGGACATCCTAGGGCCCAAATTCGGGCGATCGCCATTTCGATGTCGCTGACTTCCAAACATAAACTCATGCCTGCTTTTCCGATACCTAAAAATTCAGCTTTGTGGGAATTTTTGGGTTTGAATATGCCTAATCTTAAACCCGGTAGTTGAAATTCAGCATAAGTATTAGGAATGTAAGGATTCGGCTCGATGTCGAGAAATTTTGTGTAAAATTTAACTAGAACTTCCTTGTCGATATCTGCTAAAGTTACTAGGGCGGCGCTGTAGAGGAAACTCATATTATGATTGATGGCGATCGGTGGTTTTGCATATTATTATACTTAAAATCCTTCTATTGAGTTTGTGCGTTGGTTGCGGTGTCAGAATTTGCAGGTACGGTAAGGGAGGCGATCGCTCTGAATATATTATACACCGCTCTTACCTGTCGTCTTGATGAAAGCTAACACAAATCTCAAACAAAAGCCTTCAAGCCAAGGACGGGCCTTTAAACCCATTTCTTTGGTAATTTCGGCCAGCCCTTGTTGCAAAAATTCAAATATATCTTATCATATTGCAATACGACAAATATTGTTCGATGGAAACCACCAATTTTATTGCTCTGTCTATCATCATTGTTGCCGTCCTGGGGATTGGCCTAGGAACAATGACTTGGGCTTACTTCGGTAAGGGTAGCGTTTCTGTACTGTTTCAAGAACCCATTTTAAGTTTACCAGAATTTCCGGCTACGGATGCTGGCCGCAAGGCCTCTGTTTATTACCAAGAAGGGATTGAGGCCTATAAATCTGGAAATTATCGAAAAGCTCAAGACAAATTTACCAGCGCCTTACAACTTGTTTCTACTTTGGCAGAAGCTTACCACAATCGGGGTTTGGCTGTTGCTAATTTGCGTTCTGATGATGCTGCTGTGCAGAATTTAATTACTGCCAGTGAATTTTACCAACAGCAGGGGAATGGAATTGCGATCGACTCGATCAAGCAAAATCTGGAAGCATTGAAACAACGCAAGTTGGAGCGGGAAAAACTGAAAGTCCAAGGAACCTAGATTGCATACAGATTAGATTTTTCTGGTAGCTTCGATGCGATCGATTTGACCAATTAAAATGGCTCGGCTAGGTGCAACGATGCGATAATTAGTAATCGGATCGAAAGCTTCCCATTCTTTGGTCACTTCGCTATCTTGCCACACAAACCATTCTTTGTAAAGTTCGCCTTCATCAATATCGCCACATATCGCCAGCCAATCATCTCCTCCTAAACTACTGTAGTCTCCTCCTACTAAGTCTACCCAAGCAGCGGCTATACAATATTCTAGGTTGCTATTGGAATCAACTGTATTACGATGGGCATTAACTTGGTTAGACTTAAGAGAAGTTTCGGGGAGGCAAAGAGTAGAAATCATAAGTAGTTCCTGAATGTCATGTTGTTACTTTAGAAAAAATCCCTGTGTGTTAGTGACAGCAAAATGACACTATCCCAACCATCACAGTTTTTCGCTCGATCGACTCTGACACTCGATTGCACTCTATGCCTTGTGGGGTAGGGCTTGAGACTGTTTGCGAAGTACAAGCAGCCGCGGCTGAATTTAGCCAATTTGCCAACTGGCACAAGGATTAAGCTGCGATGTATGCAGTAAGGAAGAAGGAAGAAGCAGCAATACCAATGCTTTGAGCAATTAAAAACGTCCTCAACGTTTTGGGAGTTGCTGAGGGCTGGGGAGTTGAGAATAAAGCTATACTTGATAAGTTGGGCAGTTTCCGTAAAGTTCGCGAAAATTCTTCGTTAATCAGGTCAATATGCTAGAACTCCACTGTCACACAACTTTTTCGGATGGTACTCTCACCCCTGGGGAACTCGTCGCGGCGGCTGCTGCGTCAGGGGTTCGCGCTTTGGCTATCACAGATCACGATACTATGTCTGGTTGGGATGAAGCTTTTGTGGCGGCCCTTTTGTACAATCTAGAAATAGTCCCCGGAGTAGAACTTAGTACAGTCCACAACGATCGCTCTTTGCACATTTTAGGTTTTTATCCCGATGCAAATAAGCTGCGCGTTCCTTTGAACAATCGCCTAGAAGGACGGTTTAGGCGATCGCAAGAAATGGTGGACAAATTAGCAGCCATGGGATACCCGATCGCATTACCAAAAACGTCCCCAGGTATGGCACCAGGAAGACCTCATATTGCGTCTGCATTGGTAGCAGCAGGTTATGCCAAATCATCGCGGGAAGCCTTCGATCGGTGGTTGGGAGATGGTGGGCCAGCTTACGTTCGTTACGAAAAATTCTCCATCGTCGAAGGTATTGATTTATTGCGGAGTAGTGGCGCAGTACCAGTGTGGGCTCACCCTTATTTATTTCGGGGCGGAGTTGTGGAAGAAGTCTTAAAAGAATTAGTAGATGCGGGTTTAATGGGAGTGGAAGTATACCATCCCAGCCACAGTTCCAGTCAGATTCAAAAATTGCAAGATTTGTGCTTGCACTACGGTTTGTTGATGACAGGTGGTAGCGACTATCACGGCCCCGATCCTGAAAGAAAAAACACTGATAGCACTACTTTAAATATGCTGCATTTACCTTTAGAATTGCTAGAACCAGTTAAAGTTGCTGCGGCCAGTTTGAAGTAGTTTTTCAGGGTGAATTTTGCCGATAAATTTATATAAATAAATGTGAATTTCAAGTGAACGACTTAGTAAATAGTAGTAAGATAGTAAAAACATTAAATTGCTTAGCGGAGTGTGCTATGAGTACAGAAGATAGAGCAAAGGCGATCGGCAAAAATGTAGAAGGTAAAGTTCAGGAAGTTTTCGGCAATATCACAGGCAACAAAAAAGACCAGGTTGAAGGTAAGGCAAAACAAGCTGAAGCTGCCGCCCGCCATGCAGCAGAAGATCTGAAAAATGCCGTGAAAAATGTGACAGACAAGGCGAAAAAGGCGATCGACAAGTTGTAGAAAATACAGTTTGGGCGCAACTGGTTCCTAGGCTCTGCCTGGGAACCAATATCCAGAGGCTCTGCCTCGCTTGGGGAGGAAAACGGGAGGCAGAGCCTTCAAATATGCGTTCCCAGGCAGAGCCTAGGAACGAGAATAAAGCCACATTTATTGTGGGTTTCAGTCTTAAGTTTTCACCAATGCCCAATGCCCAATGCCCTTGATTTAATTTCTTTGAGCGCTTCTGGGATCGAGAGCATCCCGCAACCCATCACCCAATAAATTAAACGCCAAAACCGTGAGAATAATTAAGATAGCTGGGGGCCAAACTAACCAAGGTTGCAATACTAAAACTGAAGCATTAGTAGACAGGGAGAGCAAATTTCCCCAAGAAGGATCGGGCTGTTGAATTCCCAACCCAATCAAACTCAAAACTGACTCCGCTACAATAAAACTAGGCACGGATAAAGTAGCAGAAATAATCACGTAAGTGGCAGTTTGGGGCAATACATGACGGACAATAATATAAAGTGGATTTGCACCCATTGCCCTCGCTGCTTGGACGAATTCTAGTTGTTTAATGGAGAGCACTTGACCGCGAATTACCCGCGCTAAACCAGTCCAACTGATGAATGAAGTAATAATGACAATCAGGATAAATCGCTGAGCGCTTGTCAATCCCGGTGGTAGAACTGCTGCTAATGCTACTAATAAATAAAGACCGGGAATTGTCATCAATACTTCCACAAAGCGCATTAAAACACTATCAATCCAACTCCCAAAATAACCAGAAATTCCTCCGATTAACAATCCCAAAGGAAAAGAAATTGCTATTCCTACTAAACCGATGCTGAGGCTAATGCGGCTGCCGTGTACTAAGCGACTAAATTGGTCACGAGCTTGTTCGTCCGTGCCTAAAAGGTTAATTCTGGCTTCTCCCGTAGCACCAAATAGGTGTCGATCGCCTGAAATAATTCCGAACAATTTATAGGGATAACCTTTGGTAAAGAAAACCAAAGGGGAGGGTTTGCGGGTGTCTACAATTACTTTGCGATCGCCTGTATTTACATCCACAGAACCTTGGGTAGTAGGATAAATATGGGGACCAATAAATTGCCCGTCTGGTGCGGTGAAATGAATCTGCGTCGGCGGCAATAAGGAAGCGTTTAATAGAGAGTCGTAGGGGTCGTAAGGTGCTACAAAATCAGCTAAAATTGCGACGGTGTAAAAAATCAATAGCAACACTGCTCCAAACTTAGCTAGAGGATTATGTTTCAGGTTTTGCCACCATTTCATAGTTTTTTTAATTATTGAAGGTTAACTTTTGTTATTGGTTATTGGTTATTGGTTATTTGTTGTTTGTTATTTGTTATTGGTTATTTGTTGTTTGTTATTTGTTATTTGTTAGTTTAGTCATGACTAATGACTAATGACTACTGACTAATGACTAATGACTAATGACTACTGACTAATGACTACTGACTAATGACTACTGACTAATGACTACTGACTAATGACTAATGAATATCATTTTGCTGTAATTCTTCGTCCCTAAAGGGATTGTAGAAAAAGGAGCCTGTTTGCGGTGGTAATTTGGGGTTGAGTACAATTTCTACTATACTTTTTACTACCCCAGTTAACGGAATTGCCAGGATAACTCCCAATAATCCTCCCACTTTACCTCCTAGCAACAAGGCTGTGAAAATAACTACCGGGCTTAATCCTGTGAGATTTCCCATGATGCGAGGAGCTACTAAGTTATCTTTGATTTGCTGAAGGGAGATCGCCACTGCTAAGACTTGCAGGGCTTGCCACCAATCAATAAATGCTACAATGATACTAACTGCTCCAATTCCCAAAGTTGCACCGATAAAGGGAATTATTTCTGTTAATCCTATAAATACCGCAAATAACAGGAAAAATGGGACTCGCAACCACCAAAAAGCCAGAGTCAGTGCTGTGGCCATAAATAGTCCCAGCAGCAACTGTCCCGATACAAAGCGCTGGAGGTTTCGCTGCAAAGTGTCAGTTAAAACATAGCGAATATCTGGGGAAAAAATACTTGTCAAGCCACCCCAGACTCTTTGTCCGTCTAGGAGCATATAAAAGGAAATGACGAGAATTAGAATTAAATCCAAAAACCAGTTAACCGTACCGACAACTAAGCCTAAACCAGTACCCGCGATCGCCTGTACTTGTTCTTGCACTTTAGCAGATAGTTGCTGCTCCAAAATTTCCACGTTAAAAGGCAAATTGCGATCGGCACTCCAAGTTTGGAATTCACCTAGCTGCTGTCGGCCAGACTCCAACAATTCCGGGAGTCTAGCCCCCAACTGTCTGGCTTGGCTAAACACCGGTGGTACAATAGTTAAACCAATTACTACTAATAACAAACCAGCAGTTAAATAGACCAGGGCCGCAGCTACTCCCCGTGGCAAAAATACTTGCAGTCTTACTACTGCATAATTCAATAAAAAGGCAATCAGTCCCGCCGTTACCAAAATGCTGACCAATTCTCCCACATAATTAATAGCAGCTAGGGTAAACCATCCTGTCACTAGCACTAGCAGCCAAGTGATTAGAAACTGTTGAGCGGGAGAAAAGAGGCTATTCATTGGGATTTTTGTCAATTAAACTGGCACAATTTTTGGGGTATATGTGCCATATTCTACACTAAACATCGGAAATATAAACTAACAATAATAATCAGTTCCCCATGAGAATTACCGGATTATTGATGAGTTGGTGAGAGCCAAACGGCTCCTGGAAACAGAAGTTAGGGCGATCGACTCCCTGTGACAATCAAGCCTCCAGCTACAAGCTCCCGATGCGTGCAGTCATTTTCTCCAAGGCGGCAACCCAAAATTAGACCGCAGTCATCCAAAGGGAGGACGCGGTACTGTTGACCACCTCCGTTACAATGAAATAGATATTAAGAACGCAATCTTTCTTTACAATATAAAAAACCAAAGGCTGATACCGGCGGGAGGAACTACTGTGACCCATCCAATTATTTCAGAAGCGGAAGAAACGCAACCCCTTCATCACCTACACCACAATCGCGATAGCAACGAAGCGGCGATCGTGTACGAAGATAGCATCAAAGACGAGTCTCGCCGGAAATTCGCCTCTGAGGAAGATGAACCCGAAATTTCTCTTTTAGTTCCAGAAATGGATACCGAGGAATCAGCAGTTTGGGAAGGGGAAGAAACAGCATCTGCGCCCAGCAAAGGCATCAAGTGGCCAGGGGTGTTGGCAGGGGTAGGCATTGGGGTAGCTGCTACACTAGCGGCAGTGCACCTGATCCCACGCCCCAGTGCACCTCCGGCTGCTCCCGCAAAAGCGGCAACTCAAGCACCGATCGCTCAGACTGTGACAGTGGCACCGGTGGAATCGGCTCAGGTGACTCAAACTCTAGAAGCAACGGGCACTGTAGCCCCCTACGATTTACTGCCGGTACTCCCACAAGCTAATGGCTTGCAAATCAAGCAGGTGTTGGTGGCGGAAGGAGATAGGGTAGAAAAGGGTCAGGTGATGGCGGTTTTGGATGACTCGGTGTTGCGATCGCAAATTTCCGAAGCTGTTGCTAAAGTACAATCTGCCACTTCTACCGTAGAACAAGCCCAAGCTCAGGTGCAGCAAGCCCAGTCTACCCAAGAAGAAGCCGAAGCCGGCGTTGCTCAAGCTCAGGCTGGCGTGGAAAAAGCCATCGCTGACGCAGAGCAAGCCAAAACAGGTGTCGGCCAAGCTCAAGCTGGTGTTAATCAAGCTAGAGCTGGTGTTAATCAAGCTAGAGCGGGCATTGCTTCTGCTCAGGCTAAATTAGAACAGGCCCAAAGAGAGGTAAATCGTACCCAAGATTTGGCATCTCAGGGAGTAATTAGTCAGCAAGAATTAGAAAGACGTAAAACAGAGCAGCAAACGGCTGTTCAAGATTTGAACAAAACTAAAGCTGATTTAAATCGAGCTTTGGAAGAACAAAATAAAGCAGCGGAAGAAGTGCGATCGGCTCTTGCTAAAGTAGCGAATGCGGTGGCTAATATCAATACAGCTAAGGCAGCCCTCAGCAGTGCTCGTGCGAAAGTGAACACGGCGGGTTCAAGTGTCAGCAGCGCTAGAGCCAATGTCGGAAACAATGCTGCTACTGTTCGGAGCAATGATGCGCGAGTCAAACAGTTACAAACTCAATTAGAACAAACTGTAGTTCGCGCACCGGATAGCGGCACTGTGGCGGAAAGAATTGGTAGAGTGGGGGATGTTTCTTCCGGGAGCCAAAAACTGTTTTCGATTATTCGGGGAAACAAGCTGGAATTGCAATTAAAAGTGCCGGAAACTCAACTTTCCCAGGTACGCCCTGGCACTGCTGTCAATATTACTTCTGATTCTGACAAGCGGATTAAATTAGCAGGAACTGTGCGAGATATTTCGCCTCTGGTTGACCCTCAAAATCGCCAAGCTACAGTGAAAATAGATTTGCCTGAAAGTGATTTTTTGCGATCGGGAATGTTTTTGCGGGCTGCGATTGCTACAGCAACGGCTCAAGGTTTGAAGGTTTCGGCTAAGGCTATTTTACCGCAAGCTGATGGTGGTGCTGTGGTTTATAAATTGGTTGGTGAGGATAAGGTGCAGGCTCAATCTGTGGAGGTTGGGGCAATTTCTGGGGGGGCTGTTGGTGACTTGACTAATGCTAAGGTGGAGATTAAAAAGGGTTTGAAGGTTGGCGATCGCGTGGTGGTTGCTGGGGCTGGTTATCTCAAGGATGGCGATCGGGTTAAGGTTGTTAAATAGTCAGTAGTCAGTAGTCAGTAGTCAGTAGTCAGTAGTCAGTAGTCAGTAGTCAGTAGTCAGTAGTCATTAGTCAGTAGTCAGTCGTCAGTCGTCAGTAGTCAGTCGTCAGTCGTCAGTAGTCAGTAGTCATTAGTCAGTAGTCAGTAGTCATTAGTTAGTAGCGGTGCCCTGAGCGTAGTCGAAGGGTCATTAGTCAGTAGTTAGTAAGTGTAAGGTGCGGACTTCGCACCCTACAGTATTACTTTTTTTGAACGAACCGCGAAGGCGCGAAGGACGCAAAGGAAGAGAAGAAAGAAGAGAGAAAGCGGAAGAAAGCAGGAACTCTATTACCAATGCTCTTCGGCCCAATGCCCAATGCCCCATTCCCCATTCCCCATTATGTCTTTTAATATTTCAGCTTGGTCGATCAAACAACCAGTTCCTACTATTGTCTTATTCTTAATTTTGACAATAGGTGGTTTATTATCTTTTCCGGTTTTGGGCATTGATGATTCCCCGAATATCGATGTTCCTTCGGTGTCGATATCTGTTAGCCAACCGGGGGCAGATCCAGCGGAACTGGAATCTCAAGTTACGAAAAAGGTCGAAGATGCTGTTGCTGGTTTGGGTAATATTGACCACATTATCTCCACCGTTAATGATGGTGCTTCCAATACTACAGTTAACTTTTTGTTGGGAACTAATAGCGATCGCGCTACCAATGATGTCCGCAATGCGATCGCCCAAATTCGCCAAAGTCTGCCCCAAGATATTAACGATCCTGTAGTCAAGCGGGTTGAGTTTGCCGGCAGTTCCATTATGTCCTATGCTGTGGTTTCCCAGCGTCAATCTGTAGAACAGTTAAGCGATTTAATCGACCAAAACATCAGCCGCGTCCTCCTCTCGGTAAAAGGTGTGGCTCAAGTGCAGCGGATTGGAGGTAGAGACAGGGATATTCGAGTAGATTTGAACCCGGAACAACTCAAAAGTCTTGGGATTACAGCTACCCAAGTAAATGACCAAATTCGCAATTTTAATATCAATTTACCAGGTGGGCGCACGGAAATTGGTAACTCAGAGCAAACTATTCGCACCCTCGGTAGTGCCAAAACTCTGGATGAACTCAAAACCTATAAAATTACTTTACCTAAAGGTGATTTTGTGCCTCTCACCAGTTTAGGAGAAGTGACTGAGGGCTATGCAGAGGCGCGTCAGGCGGCGCGACTTAATGGCAAACCTGTAGTGGCTTTTTCCATCCTCCGCAGTACCGGCAGCACTCTGGTAACTGTAGAAGAAGCAGTGCGGGAAACTGTGAAAAAATTGGAAAAGACTTTGCCGCCTGATGTCAAGTTGGAGCTTATTTATACCCTAGCAGACCACATTCGCGATTCCTATGAAGCTTCTGTTGATGCTTTGTTTTTGGGGGCTGGTTTAGCAATAGTAACTATTTTAATCTTTTTGCGGGATTGGCGGGCAACTCTGATTGCTGCTGTGGCGCTACCGCTGTCGGCAATTCCTACTTTTGTGGTGCTCCGACTTTTGGGCTATACCCTTAACGGGATGACTTTGTTGGCCTTGGCGCTGGTGGTGGGAGTATTGGTAGATGATGCGATCGTGGAAATTGAAAATATCGAACGCCATGTCGGGATGGGGAAAACTCCCTATCAAGCTTCTTTGGATGCTTCTGCTGAAATTGGTTTGGCTGTTGTTG
This sequence comes from Microcoleus sp., assembly GCF_041354475.1. NCBI lineage: Bacteria > Bacillati > Cyanobacteriota > Cyanophyceae > Oscillatoriales > Microcoleaceae > Microcoleus > Microcoleus sp. Next base: position 81,694 of record NZ_JBGJZU010000004.1, on the reverse strand, counting down.
CTACTACTATGACGATTGTCGCGGTATTTGCACCGGTGGCTTTTATGCCGGGAATTCCGGGTCAGTTTTTTCGACCTTTTGGGGTGACGGTTTCCGCTTCGGTTTTGTTTTCGCTGCTGGTAGCCCGCACCGTGACTCCGATGATGGCGGCTTATTTGTTTAAGGATAAAGGCCACCATCAACAACAGTTAAAAAAAGACCAATTATCCTATCAGTATCGCCGGCTTTTAACTTGGTCGCTGAAACATCGGGCGATCGTCCTAATTTTAGGTTTAGCTTTGTTTTTTGGCAGCGTTCAGTTAATACCTTACATTCCCACTGGGTTTATCGATCGCGATGATACAGGACTTTCGACTGTCTCCATTGAACTTCCTCCCGGTTCTACTTTACAGCAGACGGATGTAGCAGTAGAACAGGCAACTAAACTGTTACTCACCCATCCTGCGGTGGAAAGTGTTTTAGAGACAGAAGGTTCTCCGACAGTTTCTGGTGGTGCCGGCGGGGGTACTGCCCGTGCTAGTGGTGTGAATACAGGGACTCTTTATGTCAAACTCAAACCTGCGAACAAACGGATTAAGCAACAGCAGTTTGAAGAGGAAATGCGGCCGAAACTGACGGATGTTCCCGGTGTGCGGCTCAGTTTTTCCCAAGGGCGAGTGGGGGGGAGGAAGCAAATGTCGATCGTCCTTAAAAGCGAAAATGCTCCTGCTTTGACGAAAACAGCCCTCGATCTTACTCAACAAATGAGTCGGTTGCCGGGATTGATTGAGGTGCAATCTACCGCGAGTTTGGTGAAGCCAGAAATCTTGGTGAAACCTGACCCAAATCGGGCAGCGGATCAGGGTGTATCTGTACAACAAATTGCTCGTACTGCATCTTTGGCAACCATTGGAGATATTGACTCAAATCTGGCTAAATTCGATTTGCCAGATAGACAAATTCCGATTCATGTGATGTTAGCACCACAGTTTCGCAGCGATGTTGAAACAATTAAGAGTCTCCAAGTACCGGGTAAAAATAATACTTTGGTGCCTTTGAGGGCAGTGGCTGATATTGCTTTGGGTAGCGGGCCTTCTCAGATCGATCGCTATGACAGAGCTCGCCAAGTTTCTGTAGAGGGCAATTTGTTGCCCGGTACTACTTTAGGAGAAGCTTTGGCTGCGGTGAAAAAACTGCCTGCAATGAATCCTCTGCCGCCTGGGGTTGAACAGGAATCTTCGGGAGATGCCAAGGTGATGCAGGATATCTTCAGTGGTTTTGCGGGGGCTTTGGGAACGGCGGTTTTGTTTATTTATGCTGTGTTGGTGTTGCTGTTTGCGAATTTTCTGCATCCGATAACTATTATGGCAGCCCTACCTTTGTCGATCGGGGGTGCTTTGCTGGGGCTGCTGGTGGGCCAGAAGTCTTTGGGGCTCTACGCTTTGATTGGGATCGTTTTGCTGATGGGAATTGTGACGAAAAACTCGATTTTGTTGGTGGATTACGCAATTCTGAATCAGAAGGAAGGAAAGCCGATGTATGAAGCGACGCTGGAATCTGGGGTGGCGCGCTTGCGGCCGATTTTGATGACAACCATCGCCATGATTGCTGGGATGATTCCCATCGCCCTGGGACTTGGTGCCGGTTCTCAGGTGCGCAGCCCCATGGCGATGGCGGTAATTGGCGGTTTGATGACTTCCACTCTCTTGACTTTGGTGGTGATTCCGGTGATTTTTACCTATATGGATGGTTTCCAAATCTGGATTTTTAATCTCGTGCGGGGTAACAAGGAAAAAGCCAAGAAAGCGCGATCGTCTATTCGTTTGTAGTCAGCAATTCCGTCCTATTCAAGGCTCTGTGTCCTCTGTGTTCTAGTAAGGTTAAATAATTCCCTAGTGCGGCGATCGGCTAAATGCTATCCTATTCACAATCCGGTAATTCGGTCTCTTGCCCTCGGATTCCTGCGCAGCCAACAACCATCTCAAATCTCAAATAAGTTGACATTTTATGAGTATTATGATAGCAATCAATGCCGAGCAGATCCACAATTTAGATTTGTCTCCGGTACAGACAGTAATTGACCAGTGGCTAGCAGCAGGGGCGATCGGCCAAAACGAACAACAGCTACAATTTGAAATAGAGTACCCGCGCGAAGATTTAGATCCGCGAGAAATTTCCGAAATCCCAGAGGTTCGGCTGTGGTTTATTCGCTTAGATGCTTATTATCCTTGGCTCCCCTTTCTGCTAGATTGGAAAGTCGGAGAATTAGCCCGCTATGCCGCCATGTTGGTGCCGCATCAGTTCCACCGCACCGAAGGAATTCAGTACAATCCTGAAGCTTTGGAAATGTTTTTGATGCACAAAATTTTTGTATTAACTGATTGGTTACATCAACAAGGAATTCCTAGCAAATCGAAGTTGCTGTCGATGTCGCAAATGTTGGGCTATGACTTGGATGATGCTTTTTTTGATGTGATTTTACCCCACAAATAGCCGATCGCACATCTAGTTTGCCAAAAATTATTCTTTCCCACCTAGAATATTAGACCAGCAACCCGAATTAGATCGCCACACAGATGAGTGTAGGCGGTTGCTACGCCAAACCCCAAACACCAGTCACTCTTTGTTCTAGTTGCAAGCCCCAACTTGAGCCAAGGTCTGTTCGGGTATTACCCTGAAATCATGTAGTGTAACTATAGTTTACAATTAAGTAGTAAAACCAAAAACACGGAAAAAAAATTTATTGATTCCGCGTCATGGAAATCCAGCCTGTTCCCCTCTTGATAAGGCGGTTGAAGCCGCCCGTGTCGCTTTTATCTCAGGTCTTTAGACACTGAGTTTCCCGCATACCGATTTTTATTATGAAAGATCTCACTCGTTATCGAAATATCGGCATCTTCGCCCACGTAGATGCAGGCAAGACCACTACAACCGAAAGAATCCTCAAGCTGACGGGTAAAATCCATAAGATTGGTGAAGTGCACGAAGGCGCGGCGACGACGGACTTCATGGAACAGGAGCAAGAGCGCGGAATTACAATTCAATCTGCTGCTACCACCTGCTTCTGGAATGAACACCAACTGAATATCATCGATACCCCAGGACACGTCGATTTCACCATTGAAGTTTATCGTTCTCTGAAGGTACTCGATGGTGGTATTGGTGTGTTTTGTGGTTCCGGTGGAGTTGAACCTCAATCGGAAACCAACTGGCGCTATGCCAACGATTCCAAAGTCGCTCGTGTCATCTACATCAATAAGCTCGATCGCACCGGTGCAGATTTTTACCGCGTTGTCAAGCAAGTCGATAAAATTCTTGCAGCCAAGCCCATGGTCATGGTGTTGCCGATCGGCATTGAAGAAAAATTCTGCGGCGTAGTCGATTTGCTCACCCGCAAAGCCTGGATCTGGGATGATTCCGGCGACCCCATGAACTATGAAATTAAAGATGTCCCCGCCGATATGGTCGATGATGTCGAAACTTGGCGCGAACAGTTGATCGAACTGGCCGTTGAGCAAGATGACACTCTGATGGAACAATATCTCGAAGGCAACGAGCCGAGTATTGAAGACCTCAAACGCTGTATTCGCAAAGGTACTCGCGATCGGGCCTTTTTCCCCACCTACTGCGGCTCATCCTTCAAAAACAAAGGCGTACAGTTAGTTCTCGATGCCGTCGTTGACTATCTGCCAAACCCCATGGAAGTCACACCGCAACCAGAAGTCGATCTTGATGGGAATGAAACCGGCGAATTTGCCATTGTCGATCCCAGCAGACCATTGCGCGCCCTAGCATTCAAGATCATGGACGATCGCTACGGTGCCCTAACCTTCACCCGCCTGTACTCAGGAACCCTGTCCAAGGGCGACACCATACTCAACACCGCCACAGGCAAAACCGAGCGCGTCAGCCGTTTGGTAGAAATGCACGCCAACTCTCGCGAAGAAATTGACTCTGCCCAAGCAGGTGATATTGTGGCGATCGTCGGCATGAAAAACGTCCGCACCGGACACACCATCTGCGACCCCAAAAATCCCGCCACCCTAGAGCCAATGGTGTTCCCAGAACCCGTTATTTCAATTTCGGTCAGACCGAAACAAAAAGGCGGCGAAGAAAAAATGGGAGCAGCCCTCACCAAGATGGTACAAGAAGACCCATCCTTCCACATGGTGACGGATCAAGAAAGTGGCGAAATGATTCTAAAAGGCATGGGCGAGTTACACCTCGACATCAAAGTAGACATTCTCCGGCGCACCCACGGCGTCGAAGTAGAAGTTGGCGAACCACAAGTAGCCTACCGCGAATCGATTACCAAGCGCCTAGAAGACGATTACACCCACAAAAAGCAATCCGGTGGTTCAGGTCAATTTGCCAAAATCGGCTATGTAATCGAACCCGGTGAGCCTGGAAGTGGATTCATATTTGAGTCAAAAGTAACCGGTGGTAGTGTACCGAGAGAATATTGGCCAGCAGTCGAAAAAGGCTTTGAAAGCTGCGTCGATAAAGGTGTCCTAGCTGGATTCCCTTGCTTAGACTTGAAATTCACCCTCCTGGAAGGTGGTTTCCACCCCGTTGACTCATCCGCAATGGCCTTTGAAATTGCAGCCAAAGCGGCCTATCGCCAATCAATTCCGAAAGCTGGACCTCAATTGCTCGAACCGATTATGAATGTCGATGTATTCACTCCAGATGATTACATGGGCGATGTCATCGGAGACCTCAACCGTCGCCGGGGGATGATGAAATCTCAAGAAACAGGACAAACAGGAGCGCGGATCAAGGCAGACGTGCCCTTGAGCGAAATGTTTGGTTACATCAGTGACTTGCGTACCATGACCTCTGGGCGCGGACAATTCTCCATGTCCTTCTCCCACTATGCTCCTTGTCCCAGCAACATCGCTGAAGAAGTGATTAAGCAAGCCAAAGAGCGTCAAGCTGCGAAGTAGTTAATTGGCATTTTTACTGGTTCCCCGGCTCTGCCTGGGAACCTATGTCTAGAGGCTCTGCCTCGATCGCGCGCATGGTAGAATTCTACTGGTTCCCCGGCTCTGCCTGGGAACCTATGTCTAGAGGCTCTGCCTCGATCGCGCAGATGGTAGAATTAGAAAGCAAACATCGCAGTTAATCCAAAGTTGGTTTGCTCAACTAGAGCATGGCGAAAAAAAATAATAAGTACAGTGAGGTTCGACAAAAAATATGATTGAGTCGATCGCAACACTTTCACTAACAGACTTCCTCGCTCAACCAGATATTGAATCCTCACCTGCATGGGAATTGATTCTGGGACAAGCAGTTCAAAAAACTATGCCTACCCTTTTTCATTCGCGACTACAACACAACTTGGTTAACTATATCAACGATCGGACCGATCGGTTTGAAGCGATACCAGAGTTGCGCTGCTTGGTACTTCCCTACTCGCCAGTACCAGATATAGCAATTGTAGCAGGCGATCGGCTTACCGATGAAGACGGGCCACTTAACGGCGCACCGGATTGGTTAATTGAAATTCGATCGCCGGATCAAAGCACTTTAAACTTGCAGAATAAGATTCTCCACTGCCTGAGTAACGGCACGCAATTAGCATGGCTAATCGATATATCTCACCAACAAGTTTGGGTATGGCAGGGTGAGGAGCTACCTATAATCTGTTCGGGTGCAGATATTTTACCAGTTTTAGGTATTCCCCCGGAACTTACGGTTGATGCTGTGATGTCTATGATTCGCCGACAGTAGGCATTTTATATCAATTCCGGTTGCACTCAGACATAATATAGAGGAGACGGCAGTGCCAAGGAGTGTCAACTTAACCTGTCAGCCCGCCAAGTTCGTCTGTGGGCCCGGAGTCCGCCAGGGGTTGAAACCCCTGTCTAATAGCTAAAGTCCTCTCAAAGAGGACTAATGAGTTGAAAATTCTTCTCTTCAGTCCTCTTTTAGAGGACTTTAGCTTTGAGGCGGGGGTTTCAACCCCCGCCGGACTATGGGTTTGACCTTAAGTTGACACTCCTTGGGCAGTGCCGTGTCCCTACAATTGATCGTGGTAGGGACACGGCACTGCCGTCTCCTCTGTCATTCCTAAATCAATATTTTAATTTTTTTTCGACCTATACTGAAACAGGTCATGCTTCCCCGACTCCTAAAACTTGTGCTACGGTGAGTTTTAGATCGGGAAAAGTCGTCGATGCGATCGCATTGCTTCCTTGAAAAACAGCTTCTTCATACAGTCCATCTACCCATATCAGCACGGTAACTTTTGCTTGACTGGGGTCAACGATCCAGTATTCAGGAATTCCCCGTGCGGCATATTCCGATCGCTTGTAGCGGTAGTCTCGATCTTCATTCACTTTACCCGGAGAAACCACCTCAACCACTAATGCAGGTGGTGGCATATCCTGCGTAATTGTAGCTCGTCTGCCATCGATCGCCGCGAATAATTCCTCAGTCAAGATTATCAGGTCTGGAAAACGGACGCGGGTGCGATTTCCAGTGACTACAATCTCGGTATCTTTATGACGTATGAGTTTTATGGGGACAAACTTGAAGAATTCCACAAGCAGATAGAGAGAAATCAAGTTATTTCTGTCACTTTCTGGAGGCATTTCAACTAATTCCCCATCTATGAGTTCATATTTGGTGTCTGTTCCATCGTCATAAACAAGGTATTCTTCTAGGGTGAGTTTTCTGGTCGCTGTCGTTGTCGTCATGGCGATCGCCCTTACAAATCTCTGTATTTCAACCTACGTCTATTATACCGTCCAATACCTACCCTACCTTTATATTATCTGGCGTTCTTTTCTGCTAATTTGGTTGTGTTTCCCCGGCTCCTAAAACTTGTGCTACGGTGAGTTTCAGATCGGGAAAAGTCGTTGAGACGATCGCATTACTTCCTTGAAAAACAGCTTCTTCATACAGTCCATCTACCCATATCAGCACGGTAACTTTTGCTTGACTGGGGTCAACGATCCAGTATTCAGGAATTCCCCGTGCGGCATATTCCGATCGCTTGTAGCGGTAGTCTCGATCTTCATTCACTTTACCCGGAGAAACCACCTCAACCACTAATGCAGGTGGTGGCATATCCTGCGTAATTGTAGCTCGTCTGCCATCGATCGCCGCGAATAATTCCTCAGTCAAGATTATCAGGTCTGGAAAACGGACGCGGGTGCGATTTCCAGTGACTACAATCTCGGTATCTTTATGACGTATGAGTTTTATGGGGACAAACTTGAAGAATTCCACAAGCAGATAGAGAGAAATCAAGTTATTTCTGTCACTTTCTGGAGGCATTTCAACTAATTCTCCGTCTATGAGTTCATATTTGGTGTCTGTCCCATCGTCATAAACAAGGTATTCTTCTAGTGTGAATTTTCTAGTCGCTGTGGTTGTCGTCATGGCGATCGCCCTTACAAATCTCTGTATTTAAACCTATGTCAATTATAATGTTAAGTTCCACATCCTGCCTAACTCATGATTGAATCCAGATTTTTTAATCCTTAATTTGAATAGGACTTGGGTTTTAAGCAACGGAGGAGACGGCTTTTGGAGTGTCCCTACATGATTATTTGGGGTAGTCCAAGGGCAATGCCGTGTCCGATTTCTTAAGTTTTTGTGTATAAGTTCTGTTAATTTTTTCTAATCCTGTGATAATAATAAACAAGCTGCACTAAATTATTACTTAAGGGGAATTTGAATGAACGTTTTGCTTGTCTATCCGCAATTTCCCAAAAGTTTCTGGTCTTTTGAGAAAACCCTAGCTTTACTCAATCGATCGGCAATGTTGCCACCTCTAGGTTTAGTCACAGTAGCTGCCATTCTGCCACAAGATTGGCAATTTAAGTTAGTCGATCGCAACGTGCGTCAAGTTACCGAAGCCGAATGGGCCTGGACAGACTTAGTGATTCTCTCCGCAATGATTGTCCAAAAAGAAGATTTACTCATCCAAATTCGGGAAGCAAAGCAGAGAAATAAGCAAGTTGCCGTAGGTGGACCCTATCCCACAGCATTACCCGACGAAGCAAAAATGGCCGGTGCTGACTATCTAATTTTAGATGAAGGTGAAATTACCCTACCATTATTTGTAGAGGCGATCGGCAACGGAGTCACTTCAGGCATCTTCCGAGCTGGTGGCGAAAGACCCGATGTCACCGGCACACCAATCCCCAGATTCGACTTACTAGAATTTGAAGCCTACGCCGAAATGTCAGTCCAATTCTCACGAGGTTGCCCCTTCCAGTGCGAATTTTGTGACATTATCGTCCTCTATGGTCGCAAACCACGAACCAAAAACCCCGACCAGATTATCGCAGAACTCGATCGCCTATATGAACTCGGTTGGCGGCGTAGTATTTTCATGGTTGATGACAACTTCATCGGCAACAAACGCAACGTCAAACTATTCCTAAAAGAACTTCTACCCTGGATGGTAGAACATCAATATCCATTTTCCTTTGCCACAGAAGCTTCCGTAGATTTAGCCAACGACCAAGAATTAATGGATGCCATGGTCGCCTGTAACTTTGGTTCTGTCTTTTTAGGCATTGAAACACCAGATGAAGAAAGCCTAGCCCTGACTCAAAAATACCAAAATACCAGGAGTTCTCTCAGCGAAGCCGTGGAGAGAATCACTCGCACAGGTATACGAGTAATGGCAGGATTCATCATTGGATTTGATGGAGAAAAGCCAGGAGCAGGTGCACGAATTGTCCAGTTTGTAGAGCAAACATCAATTCCCACAGCTCTGTTTAGTATGCTGCAAGCCCTTCCTGATACAGCACTCTGGCATCGGTTAGCAAAGGAAGGAAGATTACGCAAAGAATCCGCTAATATCAATCAGACAACTTTAATGAACTTTGTGCCGACGAGACCCCTCGAAGACATTGCTCAGGAGTATATTGAAGCATTCTGGGAATTATATGAGCCAAAGCGTTTTCTCGATCGCACATACCGCCACTATCGCCTTTTAGGAGAAGCAACCTATCCCAAAAAAGGCAAAGGTAGTAGCAAAAAAGTTAACTGGGTCACAATCAGGGCGCTACTGACAATTTGCTGGCGACAAGGCGTACTGCGCAGCACACGCTGGCAATTTTGGAGCCATTTGTTCAGTATGTACTACCATAACCCCGGTGGTGTCAGCAGCTATCTCTCCGTTTGCGCCCAAATCGAGCATTTCTTCGAGTATCGTCAGATTGTCCGCGATGAAATTGAAGCACAAGTGGCTGAGTTTCTAGCGACTGAATTTGAACCCATTAACTCAGATGAAAAGATGGCAGTGATTTAATTTTGGCTTGAACAATTAGACTAGGGAGCGCTTACACCCATAGATTCTAGCGCCCTAGGCAAATAATTGACGTCGATTTCGGTGCTAGTCAGAGCCAAAGCTCTGGCTTTTTTTTTGACTCAAGTTCTTCGATGTTTACTTAAGTAAGTGTCACCAAAAAAATACACTGACATCTGAGAAAATACACTTACGAATAAACACTTATACCACAACTAAAAATTATCACAACCATCCCAGCAAAAATTGTGGTATGATACATTTAATTTTTCCGGTCAAAATTTTAGTTTCAATAAATAATTGCTCGATTGCGATCGATTATGAACACTAAATTATCAGTATAAGTGGAGGCAGTTAAAATGTATGGTTTAGTGAATCGTGCGATTCAAGACATGGTATGCGATCTGTTTGATGAAGCTACTTGGGAAAAAATCAAACAGAAAGCGGAAGTTATAGAGCAGCAATTTCTGATTTTAGAAGCTTATCCCGATGATTTGACTCATCGTCTAGTTAAATCTGCTAGTCAAGAGCTTGGCTTATCTAGTGCAGAAATTATGCAAGCCTTTGGTGAATACTGGGTGAAATTTACAGCTACTGCGGGTTATCAAGAAATACTAGATATGGCCGGAGATACATTACCGGAATTTCTGGAAAATCTAGATGATTTACATACTCGGATTGGGGTGCAATTTCCTAAGTTGCAACCACCATCTTTTGAATGTACAGAAGTTGCCGAAAATGTGATAGACCTGCATTATCAGTCTACACGGGAAGGTCTGGCACCCATGGTAGTTGGGTTAGTCAAGGGTTTGGGCGATCGCTTCCACACAGCAGTTGATATCACCCAAACGGAATCCCGTGAAGCAGGATGCGAACGTGACACATTTCGGATTGAATACAGAGCCGAATAGACTGCAAAATATTCATGAATAAGCCACTGTATACACTGCATCCCCAGATTTTTTGTGAAATATTTCCATTTCATATAGGATTTAATCACAATCTGGAAATTGTCCAGGTTGGCGAGGTATTACAACGGACTCATCAAATCACATTATTAGGTGAACCAATAGATGGGCATTTTCAAATTCATCAGCCAGCGATCGCCTTTGACATTTTAAAGATTCAGAAAAAAATCAAATCATTATTTATTCTAGAATCGAAGCATAACTCTCTAAAATTAAAAGGCCAAATGGTCGCTCTGAAAGAGGAACAGGTGATCCTGTTTATTTGCTCGGTGTGGAATCCAGACTCAAGCCTGCTATCCAAATTAGCTGTCAAGTTGAAAGACTTTGCAATTCACGATCTGACTCCCGATTTTTTGTTTTTGCAACAAACTAGCCAAACGGCTATTCGGGAAGTTCAAAGCTTGACGGAAGAATTAACTAAGCAGAAAATTCAGATTCAAGCATCACTAGAAGTGCAGAAAGAACTGACATCTTTATCCCAAAATCAAGCACAACATTTAAAACAGGCTTTGAGTAACATTAAGGAAACACAATCACAGCTAATTCAAGCAGAAAAAATGTCAAGTTTAGGTATGTTAGTCGCCGGAATAGCCCATGAGATAAATAATCCGGTAACTTTTATTCATGGTAATTTGAGATATCTGCAAGAATACGTAGAAAGTCTGCTAAAATTATTACAGCTTTATCAAAAATACTATCCGCAACCCCCATCAGAAATCGCCACAGAAGCGGATATAATCGATATCGTTTTTTTAGAAACCGACCTTCCCAAATTACTAAATTCTATCAAAATTGGCACGGAACGCATCTGCAAAATTGTAGATTCTCTCAAAAATTTTTCCCGCCATGATGAAGCGAAAAAGAAAGCTGTAGATATTCATTCTGGCATTGATAGCACTTTGTTGATTTTACAGCATCGGCTGAAAGCTTATGGTAAAAATGCCGAGATTCAAGTGATTAAACAATATGGTGAATTACCCTTAATCAATTGCTACGCATCGTCAATTAATCAGGTATTTATGAATATTATCAGTAATAGCATAGATGCTTTGCGAGATGCAGAGGAAAATTGTGCCGACTGGAATCAAGAACCTACCATTGTGATTCAGACTTTAGTCAATGATACTCAGAATTTGGTAGTCAGGATTGCTGACAATGGTATGGGTATGGAACAATCGGCGATGGATAAAATATTTGACCCATTTTTTACAACGAAGCCCGTGGGAAAGGGTACGGGTTTGGGATTGTCAATTAGCTATGGGATTGTGGTGGAAAAACACGGGGGTAAGTTAAGCTGTATTTCTGCACCGGGAGATGGGGCGGAATTTGCGATCGAAATTCCGCTGTTAAATTCCTAACTCTTGCACTTGTTTATTGCTGTGTGGTTGAGATTAATTGACCGGATAGGATATAAAAATTGAGGGTAGAGCCACCAGATATACTTAGATTTAGGCACAGGTTTCAATCTATAGCAGTCCTTGCAGGAGTCGTAAAGTTTTTTACCCCACCCCAACCCTCCCCTTATCAAGGGGAGGGAGTAAGAAATTCACAAATGATGCGAGGATTGCTATATGTTATAATTAATCAAAATTGAGGAATCATTATGTCAAAAGAAAGAAAAAGTAACAAAGAAGTCAAAAAGCCAAAGAAACAGCCTGATGGTGTTGCTAAGCCGAAAAATGACAACAAAAATTATGGTAGTACAGAAGGCCGCAAGTAGAGATAGCAGCCACTGTCGAAATTGCGCTTAATGTTGTTCAATTTTCATTGTTGCCATTAGTAACAGAGATCGCGCCACGTTTCCAGGATATTCAGAATCACTTTATGTTCGATCGGACCTAGGCGGCGATCGCAAGAGAGAGCGGCATTTGCGATCGAGATTCCGCTCTAGTTTAAATTTAAAGCTCAACCAGTAGCAGCAATCGTGATTGTTTGCGTTTCCCAAGTTGCGACAGCACCCGCAGCAGTTAAACAGAAATAGCCACTGGCAGATTCCGACACTGTGGCTCCCGCTAACTGAGTACCCTCAAAGTTCGCTCCGATTAAGGTAGCTCCCCTCAAGTCAGCTTCGCTCAAGTCGGCGTAGCACAGCCTGGCCCAATCGAGATTGGCTTGCACCAAAGAAACTCCAGCCAAATTCGCCCTGGTTAAATTTGCTCCCGTCAACTTGACATTCCGCAACTGAGCTCCCGTGAGATTGGCTGCTTCCAAATTTGAGCCTTCCAAGTTGACACCGTTGAGTTTTGCTTCGCTGAGATTGACACCATTGAGATCGGTTCCACTCAAATCGATGCCGTTGATGTATGCTTTTTTCAGACAGATGCCCGTGAGTTGGGCTCCAAAGAGCATCGCACCGCTGAGTTTTGCCCCCCCTAAGTTTGCCCAGTTAAGGTTTGAGCCGGTCAGATTCGCGCCCCGCAGGTTGATGAATTGCAAGTCACCATTACACAAATTGGCGTTCCAGAGGATGGCACTCCGCAGGTTGCTACCGATGAGTAGAACGCCACTGAGTCGCGCTCTGGGCAGTTTTGCTTTGACTAGGAAAGCTCCGCTGAGATTGGTTTTGGTCAAATCGGAGTCCGCTAGTCGGACTTCGCCCATTTTGGCAAAACTGAGATTTGCCCTGTGAAGGTTAGCACCGCTGAGTTGTGCTTTGGTGAGAACAGCCCTGCTCAGGTTCGCCCCGACAAGATTAGCCTTTGAAAGGTTTACTCCAACTAAGATGGCTCCACTGAGGTTGGCTCCACTGAGGTTGGCTCCTGCAAAGTCTCTTTTGCCATTTTCATAGTCTTTGAGCAGCTCGGTTACTTCCATAGAAGTCTCATCTCGAAATATGAACTATTGCTAAAAATTTTATATCTAAATTTTATACCTAATCGAGTTATGGCGATCGCACTTGGCAGAATTGTGAAAATTAACTTGATATTTCTCAATATATGTTGTTTTTTGTAATTTTTTATTAATAATTTGGTAACAATCTTGTGGGCGAACTACCTAAAATTTAGTGAGATGGTAGTCCACATCGCTCATAGGGAAATCTGTGTGACTGCAATATTGCCACCAAAACAGACATCCACATCAGTACCCGGTGCCCGATCGCGCTTGCTGTATTCACCCACATAATTAAAGTATTCTCCCTCCTGGCGATATACCAGCGGCAAAGGCTCAGTAGAAGGGCGACAAAACACAATTTCCGGTTCCGCACTTCCGGGTGCTAAATGTGGCAAATTCACATTCCAGAAACAACCAGATTTGGGTTCGCGATTGAGCAAATCTGCCAACACCTGCGATGTCCAACGAGTCGCCACTTCCCAGTCTATCTCCCAAGGTCTTTTAATCCAGTGGGAAATCGCCACACCAGGAATCCCGTGCATCGCGGCTTCCCGCACGGCGGCAACGGTACCAGAAAGGTAGACATCAACACCCAAATTACCGCCGGCATTAATACCGGAAAGTACCAAATCGGGTTTTGGACACAGGTGATTGAGGGCAATGCGAACGCAGTCTGCGGGTGTTCCCCCTACAGCATACTCGACGGACGATCGGCGATCGACATGAATCGGACTGTGAGCAGTCACCTGGTGTCCACAGCCAGACAATTGCCCTTGAGGAGCCACCATTATCGTCTTGCCGCTTACCGCCTGCAAAAGAGCCTGAATGCCTGGAGCATCTATGCCGTCGTCGTTGGTTAAAATTATGGTCATTGGTTATTAGTTATTGGTTATTGGTTATTAGTTATTGGTTATTAGTTATTGGTTATTGGTTATTGGTTATTGGTTATTGGTTATTGGTTATTGGTTATTGGTTATTGGTTATTTCTCTGTATTTCCTGCTCCATTCCCCCCTTGGGGGGGGTAGGGGGGGGTTGCCCAATGCCCGATGACCAATTCCCAATGCCCAATGCCCGATGCCCGATGCCCTATGACCAATTCCCAATGCCCAATTCCCAATGCCCTGAAAACATATAATCCCAAAATCATCTGAACACATCACCAACTTGTGGTAAAGTTTTGTGTCGATCGCCCGATCGCCAAATATTAACACAAGTTCAGTTAAACGCGCTTACATTAATGTTTTTGCCAATTTTCCCCCTCGCTCAAACAATCGCCGCACCTCCTACCCAACAGCAACTGATTATCCAGCCAGAACTACCCGTACCGGAAAACGAACTAGATTTACCCCCACAGCCCAGCAGCAGTCCACTGAAAACCCTGATGCAGCGCCAGCAAGTGCGGATTTTGCCGGGACAACTTGACAACATCCCGGTTTTCAATAGCAACAGCCCCGAAGTCGTGCAAACCGAAGGCATCTTGCTCTCGACATTTCCCCAAGAAGCAAAACAAGTACCTTCGGCGCACTTAAACTTTCCCTTCAAAGGCAGATTTGACATCTTTGCTCACCACATAGCCAAGGCAAAAAATCGCGAACAAACTCGCACTTTATTTCAAGGAATAATTGTCTACAATCCCAATGACGAGCCTGTCACTTTGAATGTATTGCAAGGAGCGACTTATTTAACTCGGCCCGATGCTCTGTTTGTCGATTTGCCTTCCTATTTAGACAATCGATTCGGCACTGTGTTTGCTGGGCCTGGGAGCCGCATCACCAGTGATGTGCTGCGGGGGTACAGACAAGGGATTTTGCCGGCTGCGATCGAAATTCCAGCCAAGCAGAGCCGAATGCTGATGAATTTGCCCATACCTGTGGGGAATGTCACGCCTGCTTCTAATGGTCGATCGACTTTAATGCGAGTATCGAGCAGCAATTCGGTTTATGTTGCTAGTTTGGCGATGTTTGCTCCCAAAACTCCCGCCGGAGTCGAACAATATCCGACGTTAGAACAGTGGGAAAATATTTTAAATACCAAAGGTTTAGCAGGGCCGAGGGATTTAGCACCAACGGCGATCGGCTTAAATCCTGAGCAAAAAATTTATGGTCGGGTTGCGGGAGTAGCGTCTGGTTCCCAGTGGGAAGCTAAAATTACTGATAGTTCAAACACGGATTATTTAACTATTCCCAAACCAGGGGAGGAATTTTCCTATGCCTTGAGCACTACGGATACGGGTACTTTTGGCACTGGTCAAATTCAAAGTGCTAAAATGTTAGCTCGTTATCCCGATACGGCTTATTTTGCCCACGGTAATTATGGCATTCAATATAACTTAAATTTTCCGCTTTATAACAAATCTCGCGAGTCTCAATCTGTGAGTATTAAGATGCAAACACCGATTAAGGCTAATACAGAATCGGGGGGATTGATGTTTTACGACCCTCCTGAAAATCGGATATTTTTCCGAGGTACGGTGCGGGTAATGTTTAGTGACGATCGAGGTAAGACTTTGACGCGCTACATTCACATCGTGCAGCGCCGGGGACAGCAGGGGGAACCTTTGGTGAATTTGAATATGAAGCCTGGGGAAAGGCGTTTGGTGCAGGTGGATTTCTTGTATCCGCCGGATGCGACGCCGCCGCAAGTGTTGACGGTGCGATCGAGTAATTAGTTGATGGTGATTGAGTTAGGACGATCGGCCAGTAGGTAGAATCTTACTGGCAACAATGATAAAGTTTATACAACTGCCGAATAAGGAGAATAGTTATGTCTGTTCAGATGCAAAGACGGCTATTTACAGTGCAAGAATATCACCTAATGGGTGAGGCTGGCATTTTGGGTGAAGATGACCGAGTGGAATTGATAGAAGGAGAAATTGTTCAGATGGCTGCAATTGGTACTCGTCATGCAAGTTCGGTTAAGCGTCTGATCGCTGTGTTCTCTGATTTGGAGAGAAGACGTGCGATTATAGGCGCTCAAGACCCGATCCAGTTAACAGAAAAAACTGAACCTCAACCGGATGTTGTATTGCTGCAACCTCGCGCTGACTACTACGCTACTGCACATCCAGTACCATCGGAAGTTTTGTTGTTAGTGGAGGTTTCTGATAGCACTGTTGGTTTCGATCGCGATGTGAAAGTTCCTAACTATGCTCGTTCTGGTATTCAGGAAGTATGGTTGTGGGATCTGGATGTGAATTGTTTAGAAGTTTACCGTTATCCGACGGCTAATGGCTATACTTCAATGCAAAAGTTTGAGCGGGGAGAAATGGTTGCGCCGCTAGCTTTTCCTGAGTTTGAAGTAAGCGTTGATTTTATTTTGGGTTAGAGCGATAAGGAAGTAGATAAGCTATCGTACATCTAGGAGGATATCGAGCAAATCCAAGTGCAACAATTTTGGTGGTATTGCAGAGATGTTGATTAACTAAAGGAGAAATTATGGATGCTTGTTTTGAAATATTACTTTCGACAAGACAAACTCTTGATTATTTAGAAGTTCATCAGGAAACTTTTACTTGGGGTGGCATAGAATATCCCCAAGGTGAAAAGTATTACGTTTGGGGCAAATATATAAAATTAGTAGAACGGGAAATTCCAGCCCATATAATCAAGCGCTTACCCCCCGCTTACGAAAATCTGCAATGGGTGAACTTTTCGGTGCAAGGGAAAGGATTGGACTTGTTAGAATCCGAGGTGAATGGTGAGCAGATAGATTGGGAAGGCAAAAGTTTTGATGATTTTCTCAAGTTGATTCTGACTGAACAACCTCAATGGGTTGTGGTATTTGAATGGCACTGCGATCGCCTAGATAGTCTATACGAACAAAATGTTAGTGAGTGCATTAGTCAGATTAAAAATAACTTGAAATGGGAGAATAATAGAGAGGGATTTCTCGTACTATCTGTCCCAGAAAATGAGATTTACTCATCGATGTCTGTCGGTGGTGTCGCACAAACCTGCCAGGGGTTTCAACCCCTGGCTAATAGCGAAAGTCGGTTGAAACCGACTGAAAAGCTGAGATAAAAATCAAAAACTCTTTAGTCCTCTTTAGAGGACTTTCGCTATGAGACAGGGGTTTCAACCCCGGTTGGACTATGAAGCTAACCGAGGTTTCTGGACACTCGCACAACCAAAGAAACCGGGTTTTTTCCCGAATCTTCGCACTGTAACAAAGTATCTCACAAAAACCCGGTTTCTTTATGAACGCTACCGACTACCAATCAGTTGAGTTCTGGCAAAATTTTAGTTAGCGTTGTTATCGTTGATGTCTAGATTTTCTATTGAGAGTTCTGAATCTGGTGAAGTCGGTATTTCTACCTTAAAAACAATTACTATTTGATTTTTTTCAATAGTTATATTACTTATATTAACTACACTCTTTTCAGGTAATAAATCTTTGACTGGGAATTTAGTAGACGACTGAGTTTGATATCCAGCATCTTCAATCCATTCAGCAATATTTCTCCAATTTTCGATCTTTTCAATGCCTTTACCCACAAAGGCTTTAACGTATTTATAAATAGAGGCACACAGGTCAGTTTCAACTCCTTTGGGATTCTTTTGCAGCTTTTCGGCGATCTCAGCGGGACTGTTGCCACAAAGCAACCCCCGCAGGTGCAGCTTTTCTACGGGGGTGAGAGGCTTTCCCTTAACGGCGGCCAAGTCTGCGTACAGAGTTTTTAGGTCCCAGCGGCTTTCTGCTTCGACGAAGCGATCGTTTGTGGATGCCATAAATAGGTGTGTGAAGTTCCTGATGGAAGTCTAACATAATTCCTGATGTATGTAAGTGTATGCTCGGTGTTATTTGGCTTAATATACTTGAAAGCTCAAGTTTAAATGGTGCAAGTCACAGGTTAAAACCTTTGTGGCGGGGCTTTTGAGTGATTACTGATTACAGTTAGTGTTACGACAGGGATTAGGGCTGAACTTTGGTATTTTTCTGGGTTTGACTCTAGTTTCGGGTGCTGTCGGTAATTTTTTTAATTTATTTTCTGGGTTCTGCATAATTTTGTGGGTGTGGCCCCGATATATAAGTAGGAGGCTGTAGCAGGCTTTCTTGGGAAGGATCTGATTTCTGGGCTTTTGCATAATTTTGTGGATTTGCCCTGAATAAAGACTAGCAAGCTAATCGAAGATGCAATTCTGTTATGGACTTCTTTGAAATTAGTGGCGATCTAGAAAGTCGCTACGGAAGGCACTATCTAATTGACTGGTGGGATCAGGCAAAACTCAAAACTGCCAGAGTGCTAGTTGCTGGGGCGGGTGCTTTAGGCAACGAAGTGCTGAAAAATCTGGCACTACTGGGGGTAGGGCATATCACTGTCATTGACTTTGATACTGTCTCGATTACCAATCTCACTCGCTCAGTTTTATTCCGAGAGTCAGATGCTAGTTTAAACTTGCCGAAAGTCGAGGTCGCCCGCCAACGTCTCCTCGAAATTAACCCAGAAATTTCCATTGAGTCGATTCACGGCGATTTGGAATTTGACTTGGGGATTGGCGATGTTCGTGAACATGACATTATTATTGGCTGCTTGGATAGCATAAATGCCCGGTGGGTGATTAACCAGCTTGCATATCGGGCTGGCATTCCCTGGATCAATGGTGGCATTGGCGTAGCCGAAGGAGAAGTTAGTTTTTTTGATCCCAAAACTGAGGCAGCTTGCTATGAGTGCAGCATTTCTCAGCCAATGTGGGAGCGAAGAAACCAGCGATATTCTTGTCAGGGAGTGAAACGAAATCTTCCTGATGCTACAATGCCGACAACAGCAACAATTACCTCAATCACAGGCGCGATGCAAGTTCACCAAGCACTCCTCTATTTGCACGGCAAAACAGGTTTACTTGAAGCGGGTGAAAAAATCTTTCTAGGGTTAAGTCCTTGGACAGCTTTCAAAGTAAAAATTCAGCGTCAGGAGGATTGTCTAGCACACGACTTGTCAATTGAACCAACAATCAGCTTCAAACACGATCCAAATTTGGAGGTGAAAGAAATTCTTAAACAGCTAGAGACATCAGGATTTTCGTCTCCTGTTCTCTGGTTACGCAATGAGATAATTGGTCAGATGAAATGTCCAAATTGCGGGTATGAGGAAAAGGTAAATAGTCCTTTACGCCAATACCCAGAATCCCAATTAGCTTGCCCCAAGTGTAGTTATGAGCAAAGGGATTTTGAAGTAATTAGAAATCTGACCCTAGACAATTCTTGTGCAAATATTTTAGGAGATTTATGTCTAGCGAAGAACGAGATACTACACTGCGAGACCGCGAAAGGTCAAATAGCAATCCAATTTTGCCAAATATAATAGGAGGAAATATGGCTTCTGTAGTTGTACGCATGGCTGATGGAACTCGTAAAGCAGCCGTTAATCTACCTGGTACTCTCACAATTGGACAGCTTCTACAAACCACACAGCAGAAGTGGAGCCTTCCCTCTAATGCTAATTATGCTGTCCGCCTAGATCGAACTGGGGAACAGTTAGATTCTTCCGCCACTTTGGATTCAGTGGGAGTTGAGGAAAACGATGTTTTCTCAGTTCTACCAATTTTGGAGGCAGGTCAAAAATGAATGTTCGGGAAAAACGACTTCAAAATGATTTTAAAGCGTTATCCGAACTGGTTGATAATTCCGGTGAGACACTGGTAATTATTTCAATAGACGGTAATCCGCCCTATCAATACGTCATCGAATATCGATGTCGAGGAATAGAGAGTTTACGGGCAAATGAACCTATATTTCGTAGCAGTCACCACGTAGAAATTACTTTAGGCAATAGTTACCCAAGGGGGAGACCAGATGCTAAGTTTTTGACTCCTATTTTTCACCCAGATGTTTTTCCTAATGGAGTTGTCTGCTTGGGGCGCTGGAGTGAGATGGCAGAGACTCTACCTGAGTTAGTTCTGCGGATAGGCAAAGTTATCCAATATGTAGACGATATTATCTACAAGGATGGTTCTGATAACCACCAGGCTTGGGCATGGTATAAAAATAATCGCGATCGACTTCCTGTAGACAATAAAACATTCAAGTCTCCTAAAACACCTTCAAACCTAATTTGGAATGATCTGTCAGCAATTAATAGCTACATGGAAAATATTGTGTTTCTAGATTTAGAGGGCAGCTAATATGACGACTGTTCGAGAAAAAAGACTCCAAAATGACTTTAAAGCGTTATCTGAATTAGTTGATAATTCCGGGGGGACTCTGGCGATTATTTCAACAAGTGGTAATCCACCTTATCAATACGTCATCGAATATCGATGCCGAGGAATAGAGCAGTTACAGGGAAATGAGCCTGTATTCCGCACCAGTCACCAGGTAGAAATTTCGCTGGGAAACAATTATCCGAAACAAGAGCCTGATGCTAAATTTCTGACTCCCATCTTTCACCCTAATGTCTACTCAAATCTAAATATCTGCCTTGGTAGGGATTGGACAATGGCGGAGACACTGCCAGAACTTGTTATCAGAATTGGCAAAATTATTCAGTATGCCAATGACATAACTAACTTGAACAGTCCAGCGAATGCAGTAGCAAAAAAATGGGCTGAACAGAATATGCGGCGTTTTCCAGTTGATACTCAGACATTCAAATCCCAAATTGAGTGGGAGGAAAAACCAGTCAACATTTCATTCCAAGATTTTTAGGAGGATAGTTATGTCACCAAATCTACCAAACTTTTCTATAGGTAATAATCCTGGAGGCAGAAGGGATTCAGATTCGGAACAGCAAAACCAAATTGTCTGGGTAGACAGCGAGGATGTATATAAGCCAATTCCCAAGAAAGTCAGTGAATTTACAGCAGAGCGAGGTATTCAAGAAGCCGCAGTCAGCCCAGTGTATCTGAAAGCGGAAGCTCTCAATAGCCTAAAAGTGCATCTAGCATCTAATTTAAGAGTTGAACAAGGAGGCATTCTTTTTGGTAATGCCTACGAAGACCCATTTCTTGGCATCTACGTTGAAATTATAGCAGCAGTGGCAGCACCAGCAACAATTGGGACAGGCTCACACTTAGAATTCACATCAGATTCTTGGTTGGGAATTATGAACTATGCCCGGTCTGAACATCCAGATGAAAATATTGTAGGCTGGTATCATTCCCATCCAAATATGGGTGTATTCATGTCAGGAACAGATATGAGAACACAGCAAGCATTTTTCTCTCACCCCTGGTGTTTATCAATTGTCCACGATCCCGTAAGTGAGGCTATTGGCTACTTTTTGGGTGAAAGTGCTGTTCAGGTTAAGCCAGTTATATTTGGGCGAATTAAGCGTGTCAATGTCAATGAGCTACTAGAGGATCGAAAAGAAAATATTCCTGCGATAGAAGATGTTCATACACAAACTGGAGGTTCCCTTGCTGTAATAAGCACGCAACAAGAAAACAGTCCCAGAAGGTCAAAGAAATTTTTACCTCTAGCATTTTTGCTATTTTTGGCGTTACTGGTAGCAATTTTAATAATCATGTTTGGGCCCCACTTCCCAAATGCCAGAATTAGTGAATCGACTAATGATTCGCCTAATTCTACAGCTAATCCGTCAGCTTTCCCTTTCAAAGCGTCCTTAAAAAAGATCCCAGCGACAGTATTGAGATACCTTGAGAACGAGACGACTTTACTTCGCTATCCAGTCGTAAAGGCTGGGGAGAAAATTGGAACAGGAGAAGAAGTAACTTTGCTGGTTATCTCAAAACAAGGAACAGAGATCGCAGAAAATATTCAATTGGAGGTGAAGCAACTTACTCCTGATAACGATGTTGAAATTGTTAAAGTTATTGATTCCCTTAAGGCTCAAGCTACATCTCTCTTTTCTTACGATTCAGTAGTTCAATCAAAACCATTATCCCTGAAGCTTTCGAGTCCAGAAGCAGGTGTGATGATTCCTCTGTTTAGCTATAAATTTTCCAGTGGTGGAACTTCAGTTAATTCTGATAGAACCAAGTCTAACAAAATTAAGAAAGGTGAAATTATTTATGTCCCGATCAAGCTTATATACAAAGACAGTAATGAAAATCCAAAGGAAGTTGAACTCAAGGAAATCCTAAAAGATGGCTCAGAATGACAATAGCGGTCAAGGCTGTCTAGGCTGCTTAACTTTTGTATTCATTCTTCTCGGTTTTACCCATCCTGGATGGTGGATAGTGGCTTTTGTATTAGGGTGCATTGCTAATGCTAACAATTCCCAGCCTTCTACAACCACTCCACCACCACCAACTCCTCCCCCCCCACCTGACGATCTGGATAATATACT
The DNA here is from genome assembly GCF_041354475.1 of Microcoleus sp. Classification (NCBI taxonomy): domain Bacteria; kingdom Bacillati; phylum Cyanobacteriota; class Cyanophyceae; order Oscillatoriales; family Microcoleaceae; genus Microcoleus; species Microcoleus sp. The sequence goes on along the minus strand of NZ_JBGJZU010000004.1, from coordinate 59,396 downwards.
TATGGATCTAAGTAATGGGGAAATAAAAGATCCTGTAACACAAGAGATATTTCGTCCTGGTGAACAAGTCTATTTGTGTCATGTTCACCGACTTGCTTACCATGAAGATAGCTGGACAGAAATGGGATGTAGATGTATGGTGTGCGGAAATCCTGCACACACCAAAGTTTATTTATTGCCGAATCCAGTTAATATTAATGTAGACATGGCTGAAAGATTAGGAATTGAATTTAGAGATATTGAATAGTTAGCAAATACAATTATGGAGTGGATAGTTTTTATAGGATTTGGAATAATTGCTGTTATTATTGGTACACTTGTTTACAACAAATATAAGCCCTCTCTACCTTCGTCAAACAGAATCCCTCTAAGAAGTACATCGGCTCCATTTCAAGATAGATCACCTTCCCAGACAAGAGTAGACCAAATTGTATGGACAGAGATAGATATATCTCCAGAAGTAAATCAAAATGGATGGAGAGATATAAACATACCTTTAGAGGCTAGTCAAATTGAATGGGTAGATATTGAGATAACTATCCCTCCTATTGATAGAGACGATCCACTAATAGATGATAATTTTTTAGATACCAGTGTACCGGATGATTTGGATAACATACTAAGGAGTATAATAGGAACAAGAGACCTTTGCACCCAAGAAATATTTAACCCAGGAGAAAGAGTGTATTTATGCCGTCGCCATAAACTAGCATATCACGAAGATAGTTGGGGAGAACTAGGTTGTCAATGTTCCGTATGTGGAAATGATCTACATACAGGATCTTACGATCTACCGGCTACTTCCCATTAAACTTAAATATATGATGAGGGTCAATATTTGTACAGGATAAATTCGGATTAAATTATGATATTTTTTAACGTTGATCGCTCATAAATTTCTCACAAATACAATTGAGGTTAGCATGAATATTGTTTACGGTATTGAGCCAGATTTATGTATTAGTAATACAGACTTATTGGTCTGGGCATCTAAAGATATAATTTTGCCTAAGTATTTCTATCTTCAACTTGAGCATTTGAACAATGGAGATTTTCTTTCTGGTACGGCATCCGCCCAAAAAATCATCGAATCATTACACAGGCAAGAAACTGAGAATTTGTTGGTCTTTCAAACGGTGTGTGGAGCCACGGTATATTTTCATAACGAAGCAAGCTATTTGGAAAATGCTCAGAAAACGCACATAGGTTTTGACTCCGCAAATCCTTTGGATCGTTATTTGCTATCTTTCTTCAATCTTGCTGAGATATTAGAATTTAAAGGTTGTTTCCTCGCTTCATCTCCTCAAGTGATTCGTAAATGCTGTACTTTGGGTTTTGAAGTCACAAGTACAGAGGATTTTTTAAGCATTGGTAATTCATGGTTACAGCCAGAAATGATACTAGATATGCAAGAAAAACTCCATCCAATGGCAAGGGTTCAATGGCAAGATCATGTCGAAGAAGTAGTAGAAGAGGCAGATAATATTCAATGGATAGATATGACTTCCAGCTAAAATCGCCCTTAATGTCCCAAAGCGCGATCGCCTCCCATTCACCAAAAGTAATCTTCCATGATTTAATTAAAATAGCGAACCATTTTTCACTATAAAATAAAAGGCATTATCAAAAATAAAAGTGGCAAATAACATACCTAGATTACTTCCAGGTGAAAGCACAGTCGGACAGTTTGGCGACTTGAACAAAATCCGCCGCACAGGAGACAACCTTACACCCCACCATATTCCATCCGATGCTTATATGAAACAAATAGGAATTTCTGGTTACACTAGAAACAAGGGTATTGCTATCTTGATGGAACAGCCATATCCAGGAACGGGTGGTCGTCATCGGCGTACACAATCCTATGGACAAAGACCAGACTTTAGTCTATCACCCCGGCAAGCTCTAGCTCTTGCAGTGTGGGATGTGCGATCGATTTATCGCCAAGATAGGCTGTATACACCACAGATTAGACGGAATTTACAACAAGTCATCAAACAAAACAAGCTGGTATGGTCGGGTACTTTTGATAAAGTGGGAGACATAAGATGAACGTTACTCAATTAATACAAACATTAAATGCTAATAAATTCATGCGCTCTGATGAGGAAGTAATGAGTTTTGAATACACTTTAGCCGAACTTGCCCTACATCGTAACACCGAATATTTGCCAACACTTTATCTAGTTTTCGATGACAGATGCGAACAACATGAAGTCATGTATGGTCTGATTCATTTTGTGGAGTCTTTTGAGATAAAAGACCAGTTGCAAGCGTTTATTGATAGCATAGACCGGATGATTTTGAATGCTAAAGAATGGACAATGATTCTACTTTATGGAATTCTCAATCAGGATTTAGCCCGGAGTTTATATAGCCAGATGTTACATTCTACCCATTCTCAAAATCGGGATTTATGTACGCATTTGCTGCGCGAAATAGTTGCTAATGAATCCCCTCCTTTATCTTCCCATGCTGAGTCAGTTATTTCCGGCGCAATTGCGATCGACATTAATATTGATGAAATTCAGACGGATCTGTCGAGCTTTCTTAAACTCATCCAAGATGGGAATATCTTGGTACTTTTACAAGACGATCGCCCAATAGCCGAAATTAAACCTATCAGATAAAGCGTGTCGCCATTAGATAGGAGCGATCCCCTGATGAATAACTATATCAATAAAGAGGTAGATTGCGATTTACTGTTGGGTGGGGGCGGGTTTATTGATATTGTTTGTAGTTGTTAGATATTGTTGGTGAACCCGCCCCTACAGCAATCACTATCTACCGATCGGGCATCATATTAATTACAAAACAAACTCGGCTCTACATGAAAAAAACTCCCCAGAATCAATGCCAGCTCTTTACCAATATCCCGATCGCCATTAACGACTTCAGACACTCTTTTTTCAGATCCCATAACGGGCACCAAATCCGCAGGTTGTAACTCTCTTTGTTCCATCAAAAACAGCAATATTGAACGAGGCGTTGCTGTAGTTCCTGGTGCATAGCATTCTTGCTCAAACTTTTCAATCAATACAATCAGCAATTCATATAACTCGTCTTCTTCAGGAGTGCGATCGCGCTGGTGCATCAACTCTTCCACCATAGCCAGAGCTTTCTCATTATCCGCTTCGTTTCTAATTATTTTCGGCTGGTACTGAGACAATAAGTCTTTGTATTTATCTGGATTAAAAGTAAGGGTCATTTTTCCATTTCTCCTTATCATACTCAGCATGGGTGAGAATATATTTGATATAAACTAACTGGCTTTCATAATCAATACTAACTATTAATCGATAATTATTACCTTTGATATTAAAAACTGTAAACCCTCCAACAGCTTCGGCTTTAGGAAAAACAGATTGTACCTCAATTAAGTTAGACCATTTAGCCTTGCTAGCAATTTTAAACCAGTTATCCAAAGCTTCCCCGCAATCAGCATGAGTTTCGCTGTATTCACGCACCCGTCGGTAGCTGATTATGTGCATCTACTGTAAGCAATTTAAACTAAATTTCAGTTTAGCTCAACCAATTTATTTCGTCAAGAGCGATCGCCCTTAATCTCCAAAAGTGCGATCGCCCTTATTCTAGCAATACAAACAATCAAACTACTGGCTCAAATCTATAGCCATTTTCTCTCCCCCACTCTATCCACGCCTGTGCCATTTGTTTGAGCCTGCCACGCTGTTCTGATTTCACAGGATTAGCACCTGTAATCGCTTGCAATGCCCAAAACCAATGATCCGGTTCTTGCTCTAATTCTCGCAGAATCAGCGGCACAACAGCTTGACCCATACCGATAATTCTTTGGTATGCTGGGTGCATTGACATTTTAGTAACTAAGGACATCATACCTGTTTCGCGCCGCCATTGTTCTGCTAGTTCTAAGAAAGTTTCTTCTATTTCTGCTGTTTCCCAAATCGGGTATGAGAAAGTAGCATTTAGCCCGGAAATTTGGTAGGTTCTTTCCATCAGGTTCTCGCCTCGCAGGTTCCTGAAAATATTACTTTTTTTTAGATCGTACCATATAATAGCGATGAAGATGAATATTCTCAAAAAAGAGGTAGATTGCGATTTGTCGTTGGGTGGGGGCGGGTTTATTGAGATTGTTGGTAGTTGTTAGATATTGTTGGTGAACCCGCCCCTACAGAAATTCATCGGATACAATAATCAAATACCATTTAGGATTAAACCCCTTATAGGGATGAAGATGAATAACTATAGCAATTTGACCATCCACCTAGAAGAACCTAATGGCGAAAAATATGCTGACGCACCCGATGACTCATTAGGAGAACTTTCGCATTTTGAGTTAGGCCTGAAACTATTTTGCTTTGAATGTGACCATCTAGTATCAATAGAAATCGGTGAAGAAAAACTAAACGTTTTTTTAGACCCCGATATCTGTATGCTCCTAGAAGATGAACTTCCCAAAAAACTTAGTGAGTTATCCCAAGGGAAACCCATCAACATGGAATTTGTGGAAAGTGTGTGCCTTACTCTTGAATTGCAGCCCTTAACCAACGATAAAATTAGCTGTAATTTCAAAGAATTTGGATATTTATCTCCAAACCAGTTTACCCTAAAATCCAGAAATAAACACTTTGAACTGAATAAAACTCAACTTATCGCAGAGTTAAAAAAATTTGTTGAACAACTCATGGAAATGGCTCTAAATGGCGGCTATATCACCCCGGTCGAAAAGCAAGAATTCCTGATGCCACTCCGCGAAATTGCGCCTGCTTCGGCTATTTGTTAATTAAGTACGATCGCCCTTAATGTCCAAAAGTACGATCGCCCTTAATCTCACTTCCCTTAATTACAAAACAAACTCGGCTGTACATGAAAAAAACTCCCCAGAATCAATGCCAACTCTTTACCAATATCTCCCTCGCCATTAACCACTTCAGACACTCTTGTTTCAGAACCCATAACGGGCACCAAATCCGCAGGTTGTAACTCTCTTTGTTCCATCAAAAACAGGAGTATTGAACGAGGCGTAGCTGTGGCTGCTGGTGCGTAGTATTCTTGCTCAAATTTTTCAATCAATGCAATCAGTAATTCATATAACTCATTTTCTTCAAGAGTGCGATCGCGCTGGTGCATCAACTCTTCCACCATAGCCAGAGCTTTCTCATTATCCGCTTCGTTTCTAATTATTTTCGGCTGGTACTGAGACAATAACTCTTTGTATTTATCTGGATTAAAAGTAACGGTCATTTTTCCATTTCTCCTTATCATACTCAGCATGGGTGAGAATATATTTGATATAAACTAACTGGCTTTCATAATCAATACTAACGATTAATCGATAATTATTACCTTTGATATTAAAAACTGTAAACCCTCCAACAGCTTCGGCTTTAGGAAAAACAGATTGTACCTCAATTAAGTTAGACCATTTAGCCTTGCTAGCAATTTTAAACCAGTTATCCAAAGCTTCCCCGCAATCAGCATGAGTTTCGCTGTATTCACGCACCCGTCGGTAGCTGATTATGTGCATCTACTGTAAGCAATTTAAACTAAATTTCAGTTTAGCTCAACCAATTTATTTCGTCAAGAGCGATCGCCCTTAATCTCACTTCCGTAACTCTTTAGTATTTATCTCGATTTAAACAGTCCTCGACGCACTCTGACAAAGAAACCGGGTTTTTTACCGAATTTACCGTGTGTAACCAAGTATTTCGTAAAAAACCCGGTTTCTGCACTCCCATAGACATTTGACGTGCTACACTCAGGGTATCGTCACAACCACAAACAGAATGCAAACCATTACCATCACCATTCCAGACGATCGCCTGCACAAGCTCCAAGAAACCGCCAATCGCCTCGGCATTTCCCTAGAAGCATTACTGCTTGCGGGTGCTGAAAACTTACTCGCACCACCAGAAGCATCCTTCCACAACGCTATGGAATACGTCCTCAAAAAGAATGCTGAACTTTACCAAAAACTCGCCTAATGCGCTATCTAACTTTAACAGAAGTTTTAGAACTTTATCAGCGCATTATCGAGGAATCTGGCGGAGCATTTGGCATCGCTAATTTAGGAGCCTTAGAGTCGGCTTTAGCTCAGCCACGCATGACTTTTGGCGGGGAAGAACTTTACCCAACTATTGTCGAAAAAGCTTCAGCCATTGGATTTGCTTTGATTAAAAATCATCCTTTCTTAGATGGTAACAAACGCATCGGTCACGCAGCAATGGAAGTTTTTCTGATCTTGAATGGATTTGAGATTTATTCACCTGTGGAAGAGCAAGAACTAATTATATTACAAGTCGCATCAAGCGCGATCGCCCGCGATGAATTTACTGAGTGGCTGCGTTCTCATATTGTTCCTAGTTCTATCTGAGAAATTTTGGCTTTGAAAACTAAACTTTATTATATAGCAACCGCCAAGGTGCTTTGGTCATTGAGCGTAGTCGAAATGTCCACTTCGACCCTTCGACCCTTCGACTACGCTCAGGGCGACGCTACGCGGTTCCTGAGCGGAGTCGAAGGGCAGGGCGACGCTACGCTCAGGGCGACGCTACGCTCAGGGCGACGCTACGCTCAGGACGACGCTCCGCTCAGTGACCAGAAGTACCCTAACCACCTTGGCGACTGCTATACCACAATCGCGATCGCCCTTAATGCCGGTGAAGAAAAACTAAAAGTTTTTTTAGACCCCGATATCTGTATGCTCCTAGAAGATGAACTTCCCAAAAAAATTAGTGAGTTATCCCAAGGGAAACCCATCAAAATAGAATTTGTTGAAAGTGTTTGTCTTACTCTTGAATTACAGCCCTTAACCAACGATAAAATTAGCTGTAATTTAAAAGAATTTGGATATTTATCTCCAAACCAGTTTACCCTAAAATCCAGAAATCAACACTTTGAACTGAATAAAACTCAAGTTATCACAGAGTTAAATAAAATCGAAAAATCTACTAAAAAGTCTACATCACTATCCGATCGCGCTTCATCCCGCGCCACCGAACCAAACAAATCTAAAGACTTTACCCCCAAGGCTTTTAATCTTTCCTGGTGGGCTGCTAAAATTGCCAGTACATCTGCTCGTTTCATAATTAGTTCTCCCGACCCTTTCGCTATGGAATACGTCCTCAAAAAGAATGCTGAACTTTACCAAAAGCTCGCATAATACGCTATCTCACTTTAACAGAAGTCTTAGAACTTTATCAGCAGATTAGTAAACTTTTACTCGGAATGATTTAACCGCAGAGGACACAGAGAACGCAGAGGAAGAGAAGAGAGAGGGCAATAATTCTGATGATACCTAATTTGGTATAATATCGATTTTCTAGGTGTATCGGTATTGTATGATGTTAAATGTTATAGGGCGGGTTTACTAAGAATAATTGCCAAGAATCTACAATCTCCTAAACCCGCCCCCGCCTATACTACAGTGTCAAAGACTGAGGATTTGTCTCAATCAATTTGGCTAAATCTTGCAAGAAAGAGGCCGCATCAGCGCCGTAAATAACTCGGTGATCGCAGGTAATATTCACCTGCATTTGCCGCTTCACTCCCATCAAACCTTCTTCATTAGCCACTACTTGCGGCCGCGAAGCGCCGATCGCCAAAATCGAGCCTTGACCTGGGGGCAAAATCGCGTCAAACTTATCTACTCCAAACATTCCTAAATTGGAAAGAGTGAAAGTTCCGGTGCTATATTCATCAGGCTTTAACTGTTTGGTGCGAGCGCGATCGACTAAATCCTTCCAAGTGCGGGAGAGGGAATAGATATCTAGGCGATCGGCATTTTGCAACACCGGCGTAATCAAACCGCCACCATCCATCGCCACCGCCACAGAAACATTAATATCAGCACGGTATTGAATCGCTGACTCCACATAACAAGCATTCAGCAGAGGATGTTTTTGTAAAGTTACTGCTACAGCCTTCGCCAGCAAAGCCGTCATGGTGACGCCCTTCGACTTAATTTGTTTGTAGAGTTTGTCCAGATTGTCCGTAGTAATTGTATAGCCGACGCGGAAACATGGCACGCTCAAACTGGCGTCCATATTACGCACCACAGCATTTTGCAGTGCATTCATCGGTACAGTTTGGCCAGTCATCGCCACTGCTGGAACAGGCTGTGCCACTGCTGGTTTAGGTGCTACGGGTGCGGGTGCTGCGGGTGCTGTGGCTGCGGGTGCGGGTGCTGCGGGCACTGTCACCAGTTGCTGAACGGGAGCGGGCTTAGCTTTACCCGCTGCGGCTTCCACATCCTCTGCAACAATTCTGCCGTGGGGGCCGCTACCTTTGATCGAATTCAAATCTACTTTAAATTCTTTTGCCAATTTCCGCGCGCGGGGAGAAACGACGCTGCGGCCGTTTTGACGGCTGACGTTTTGCTGCAATCCCGGAGATGAAGTTGTCGCGGCCACCGGGGCGGGGGCTGGTGTGGCCGCGGCGGCGGGGGTTGAGGCTGCTGCTCCTTGCTGCTGAGCGATGGCGATTTCAGCTTCAGTTTCTGCTACCAGGGCGATGGCGGTTCCTACAGGAGCAACTTCCCCCGCAGGGACGATAATGATTGCCAAAAAGCCTTCGTAGAAAGACTCTACGTCCATGTCGGCTTTGTCGGATTCAACTACTACTACGGTTTCACCTTTTTCTACTTTGTCCCCAGCGGATTTGACCCAGGAAACAATTTTGCCCTCTGTCATGGTAGAACTTAGGGCCGGCATGAAAACTTCGCGAATCATCTGTAAAAAGTCCTTTTTAGTTACTAATAGGTATTTGGGAATGGGGAATGGGGAATGGGGAATGGGGAATTGGGAATTGGGAATTGGGAATTGGGAACTCATGATTGTTTTGAGTTCATAGTCCGAAGATATATGAGTATTAACTCAAAACAACTGACCAATCACCAATTACTAACTACTAATTTCCAATTCCCAATTCCCAATTTCTAATTGCTAAATATCGCCTCGAATTTCTTGGACAACTCCATCACGGAGGAGAACCTCTACTTGCATTTTTTGAATCAAGTTTTCTCCTAACCCGATGGTGAATGTACCGTCAATTTGACCTTGACTCACTTCTTGTTCCAGGTCTAGTACCTGCACTTGCTGGAGTTGTTGCAGGTTTTGGTTTTTTTGTTCTAGCAGTTCGCTTTTCCGTTGATTAACCTGGGTTTGAATGTTTTCTATTTGCTGCATTACTTGAGGACCAGGGGGGTGCAGGCTTTGCTTTTGGATTTCAGAAATCATCCGTTGTCCTTGCATTTCTAGCTGTTGTAGCTGAGAGTCGATTTGATTAATTTGGGCTTGGAGTTGCTGTTGAGCTTCTTCTTTCCAGCGGGGGGTAACGACGACTTTAACGTTAATCGATCGCTTCAAGAGTAATTGTGGGGTGGACAGTTCCATAAAGTTATTGTTTGTCTATTGGGAATTGGGAATTGGGAATTGGAAATTGGGAATTGGGAATTGGAAATTGGATGCGACTAACTGCTAGTTGCTAATTCTTCAAAAGCTATTAGCTGTCCTACCAATTTTTTGTGAGACCCCGTAGAATTTGATCCCCCCTAACCCCCCTTCATAAGGGGGGGACAAGATCGAGATCAAAGTCCCCCTTATTAAAGGGGATGCCAGGGGGATCAGAATATGTGCAACTTCACAAAAAATTGGTATCAGTCTGTCCCCGTCTTCAATCTCCTGTCGCTTGTCCCGATTCCCGATGCCCTGAGAATATTTTCAAAACATCCCGTCAATCATATCGCGGTAGTGTTCCGTCACAACCGGGCGCTTAATTTTCAGGGTTTGAGTCAGCATTCCATTTTCCATCGAGAATGGCTCCAAAATCAACCGGAACGGGCCAATGCGATCGTCGGCGCGGTATCCGGGGCGATTTTGCACCTCGCGGTTCAATTCTTGGCGAAATAAGTCTTGAATTATCTTGCTATTCCAGTCAATTTCGTGTATGGGAGGATTCTGAGTTGCCGCCCATTTCTCCACGGCTTCTGCATTGGGGACAATTAACGCACCCACAGATTTCCGGTCTTGACCGACTAGCATAACTTGGTCTATGTAGGGGCTGCGGAGACAGGCATCTTCGATGGGCTGAGGTTCGATATTTTCGCCATTGGTGAGGACGATCGTATCTTTTGCCCGCCCGGTTAAAATTAAATCGTTTCCTGGTGTCAGCCAGCCCAAATCGCCGGTATCGAACCAGCCTTCGGGGTCGATCGCCTTTGCCGTCGCTTGGGGATTAAGATAATAACCAGCCATGATTTGCGGCCCCCGCGCCAATACTAAACCGCGCTTACCTACAGCCAGTTGTTGCCGAGTTTCCGGGTCTACTATCTTAACTTCCGTATGGGCGATCGGCTGTCCCGCCGAACCCTTGAGATTGTGCCAAGGGCGGCGAACCGTTAACACCGGCGATGTTTCCGTTAAACCGTATCCGACTAACAAACCGATATTCGATATTTCAAAGAAATTGTCCAAGTGCGTGGCCAAAGAACCACCGCCACTAATTGCCCATTTGAAACGTCCTCCCGTAGCTTCCCGGACTTTTTGGTAAACCAGTTTTTCGGCGACGGCGTGGACTGGCCACAATAGAATGCTTTTGATGCGGGCGATTAGTTTTTCCGAAGCAGAAGCAGGTTTTAAATTGAGAGTCAATCCTTGGAAAATGCGACGGGCTTCTATGTATTGTTGGCTAGCAGATAACAGGAAGCTAACCAATTTTTGTTTATTAGCTGGCTGTTCCCGAAATTGCTTTTGTACTGCCTCGTAAATCGATTCCCAGATGCGTGGAACGCTCACCATGTACTGGGGTTTGTAAGTTTTGAAATCTTGTTTGAAGTAGCGAATATTGGTGTAAATCTGCGTGCATCCTTGGGAAAGCATGAAGTATTCGACAGTGCGTTCGTAGGCGTGCCAACTGGGGAGAATACTCAGAACACCTTCGCCGCCTTCGGGCTGGAGAATTGTGCCGAAAGTTGTGATTTGATGTAGCAGGTTGCCGTGGGTGAGCATCACACCTTTGGGTTTGCCGGTGGTGCCGCTGGTGTAGAGCAAAGTCGCGAGGCCTTGAGGCTTGTGGTTGCTGGGTTTGAGGGGGCGGTTTGCCCCTGTGGCCATGACTTGGGAAAATTTGACTGTGTTGAGGGTTTGGCTGGCTTCTGGTTCTTCGTCGGAGAGGAGGACGATGAGTTGGATGGGCAAATCGGGGAGGCTATGTTGGAGTTTTTTGAGTAATGCGCGGTTTTCGACTACTAAGGCCGTGCTACCGCTGTCTTGGATGATGTAGAGGAGTTCTTCGGGGTCGGCGGTGGCACCTCGGACGGCGTTGGCTGCCCCGGCCATCATGATGCCTTGGTCGGCTATCAGCCACCGGGGGCTGTTGTCGGCGAAGAGGGCGACGCGGGGAGGGATTGCTTCTGAGGGGTTTGGTTCGATGCCTAGGGCTTGGAGGCCTGCTGCGAATTGCTGGATTTGTCGGTACAGGTCGGTGTAGGTAAGCTTGATTTCGGGCTTGCTGTGGGGGTCGTGGAGGGCGACTATTTGACCGAATTTCTGTTGGGCGATCGCCCAAACTTCTGGTACGGATCGGATGGAGGTGTAATCGATCAGGCGGCTGAGGTTGGCGCGATCGCGATCGGTTAGTTGAGATGATGTGTGTGATGTTGGGCTGTTCATAGGGTATTTTCCAGGGTTTTGGGAGATAAAATTATTGGCTATAAGTTTAAGATCGCAGTTATTTTACAACTTTGTGGCAGTGTCGTGACAGTTGGGAAACCTGCCATTGTCTTTTTAGAAAATTAGGGATACAAAATGATGAAATTTATAGTTGCACAAAAACACATTAATTTATCAAGGTTGATCGTAGTTGCTTTTAGTGCGATCGGGCTAGCATCATGTACAAATATACCTTGGGCGTTAGTCTCCGAACCGCAACCGGGAAACATCAGCTAATTCGGCAGCTAAATCAGCCTCAATTTCCTTGCGGTTAGCGTGATAGTAAGATAGCGCTGCATAAATTTGTGCTAAATTTAAATAGGAAATTTCTTCAAGTATTGCTTCTGGGCTCATCCCTTGTTGATGCCAAACGGCAATTTGAGCGATAGAAATTCTAGTTCCCGCTATGCGGGGACGCCCTCCACAGGTTTCAGGCGTACTGACAACCAGCGTGCCGATGTCGATCGCAGTTGTTGACATACTTACCTCTTACGAAAAACTCAAATAAGCCAAAATATCCTGTTGTGTGAAATAGGGGAAATTATCTAGGATTTCTCGATCGTTCATCCCAGAAGCAAAATATTCCAACAGGTTATGAACCGTAATTCTCATGGCTGGAATACAAGGTTTACCATATCGCTTACCAGGTTCGATCGTGACGATATTAGCGATGTCTTGTTTTGACATGGCCTTTTTCCTTTAAATTCTGTTCTCAATTTTAGCACAAACAGGACTTACGCATAGGTGTTTTGCAGTCATCGGAAAAGAGAATCTGGATTTCGGCTGTCTCGTCAGTCATCAATACCATCCCACAGTTCAGAAATAGGATGTAATTTGCCTTCTTTAATTTGTTGCACGGAGTTACGCAAGCTAGCTAGAATTAGTTCCGCTGGCTCGTCATCCGGATCGGCGGGCGGGCTGAGGATATGGCGATCGATTAATAGTTGGTAGAAGTCGTCCACAGACATTACAGCGAGTTGAGCGGCTCGATCGAGACGGAGGCTGCGTCGCTGATAAAGTCCGATCGCCAATTCTATCCGCACATCGGCTTCAGTCAGGGGGAGATTGTCGGGAAGGTCGATCGTAATTTGCATGATTTAAGCTACTTTTTAATTTCAGAGATTTGATATACTACCCGCCGTAGATTGGTTGACAACTTGTGCAGGAAGTCGGTGCGAGTATCTGTTATTTTATTGTGTTGCTTAGCTATCAGAATCACTGAATTCAACCTTGGCGGAAATCCGATCGCTCCCAAAACTTGCCCGATCGAGCTAGAGTCTATCTGTAAGTGGGAACCACCAACTCAACCATAAAACTTTACAGCCAGGTCAGACACGGCAATGGTGGGGGTCGTGGAGGGCGACGGTTTGACCGAATTTCTGTTGGACGATCGCCCAAATTTCTGGTACGGATCGGATGGAAGTATAATCGATCTGGCGGCTGAGGTTAGCGCGATCGCGATCGGTCATGGGAGATGCTGTGCTGTTCATAGTTATTTTTGTGATTTTTGTGACATTAAATTCTTTTCTCTAAATTTATTATGTAATCTATCCTAACTGTATGTGCTTGGGTAGGGACAGTTAACAAATCTGTCTCTACCTTTTAATTTTTATGGCGCGTTAATAATTTAATTTTAATGGGTATATTTTGAATTTATTTATTTTAAATCTGCTTCAGTATGTCCCATAATTATGAATTAATTTTTTTATAAAATTAGCGATTGTGGTGTTTGATTTTTGGTGGTTTTTGCGGAAATATGAAAATGTATATCTACGATGATGTAAGTATAAACATTATGAGATTTCTAGCCCTGGTGCTATTATAAATAACTATAGGTAAACTTTCAATAATTTGCCATAATAAAAATACACTTTTTTACCGCCGATCGCCCTGAAACATCAAGCAATGAAATATTCTGCATCCACTCCCAGAAGCCATAGCACAACCTCTCGCTTTGACGGTTTATCTTTAGACGATCGCAATCCCGAATTCATTCAACTGATGTTGCCGATATGGGAGTGGCTATACCGCTACTATTTTCGCGTAGAAAGCGACGGCTGGCAATACGTCCCAGCGAGCGGCAAAATGCTGGTTGTGGGTTCTCACAACGGCGGAATTGTGGCACCAGATATGTTTATGTTCCTATACGAATGGTTCCACAGGTACGGCACCGAAAGGTTAGCCTATGGATTAATGCACCCGACGGTTTGGAAAGTTTCTCCTGAGCTTGCTAGCATGGCAGTGCAGTGTGGTGCGATCAAGGCCCATCCTAAAATGGCGATCGCAGCTTTGCGCAAAAATATTCCAGTCCTCGTCTATCCAGGCGGCGCAGAAGATACTTTCCGTCCCTATCACTTGCGCGATAAAATTTACTTTGCTGGACGCAAAGGATTTATTAAATTAGCCCTGCGAGAAGAAGTTCCGATTGTACCAATTATCTCCCACGGTGCCCACGATACTTTGATGGTACTGGGAGATTTTTATCAGGAAGTAAAGCAATTGCATGAATGGGGGATGCCGTGGTTATTTGGCATCGATCCGGTGGTGTTTCCGGTGTATTTAGGATTGCCTTGGGGATTGAGTTTTGGGCCTTTGCCCCATCTACCTTTGCCCATACAAATTCGGACTCGCGTGTGTAAACCCATCGTCTTTGAGAGGTATGGTGCGGATGCTGCGGGCGATCGCGATTATGTTGATGCTTGTTTCGATTTAGTTACAATGCAAATGCAACAGGAATTAGACCGTTTAATTGCCAATTAAAAATTGCAACATATATGATTCTAGGTCCAAAGGAAGGAGAGGCATCGGACATTGGTAATAAATAACCACTCACCAATCACCAAAATTACACCTCCGAAGCCCGCAATTGTCCGCAGGCTGCATCCGCCTCCAACCCGCGAGAATACCGCACGCTAACAGCAATTTTCTTCTCCTTCAAAGCAGCCACAAAACCATTAACTCGATTGGGAGTAGGGCGCTGATATTCTGCTTCCTGAATCGGATTGTAAGGAATTAAATTGACGTGACACTGAAAACCGCGCAAATGAGTTGCTAACTCCGCTGCGTGTTCCGGTAAATCATTTACACCTGCTAACAAGACATATTCAAAACTCAACCTGCGCCCTGTAGATTGCACATATTCGCGACATTCTGCTACTAATTCATCCAAAGGATAAGGACGGGCGCTAGGAATTAACTCTTCGCGCAATCTTTGATTGGAAGCGTGGAGACTAACGGCGAGGGTAACTTGTAAATGATGTTCGGCTAATTGGCGGATGCGATTGCGAATTCCGACGGTGGAAATGGTGATGTTGCGTTGTCCAATTCCCACATCTTGATTCAAACATTTGACAGCAGCTACAACATTGTCTGCATTCAGCAATGGTTCTCCCATCCCCATAAATACGATGTGGCTGACTCTACGCCCGAAATCTTGCTGAACAGTTAATACTTGATCGACGATTTCGTGTTTTTCTAAATTGCGCTTAAAACCGCCCTTTCCTGTAGCGCAAAAATCGCAGCCCATGGCGCATCCCACTTGTGCAGACACGCACACTGTTAGTCGTTTTTCGGTGGGAATCCCTACGGTTTCAATGATTTGACCGTCGGCTAATTTTAGAAGATACTTGACGGTGGAGTCTGGTGCAACCGATCGATAGTGAATAGTCGATCGCCCGATCGGAATTTTCGCCACAGTCTCGCGCCACTGTTTCGAGAATACAGAAATCTCAGAAAGCGATCGAGCCCCTTTTTCATAAATCCACTGGTACAACTGCGAACCGCGATAAGCAGGTTGGCCCTGTTGCTGCACCCACTCCGTTAACTCAGCCAAACTCGCCCCCAACAAGGGCGGAATTTTACCAGCATTAACAGCAGAAGCAGCCGTCTTGGTAGACTGATTTGCACCCTTGGAATTACCAGAAGAGTACACCTGAGAAACGGAAGTACGAGGCATAGGTCATCACAAAATTTAAAGCCACCCTCTATCTTAAAACTTCTTGACCAAAGCTGCCGTCTCTTGGGGGGCGAAGTTGGCTAGAATCCACTTCATAAATATTTTCTGCCAATTACTGTCAACAAAAAAAAAGATGCTGCCTCTCAATCGAGGGCAGCTACTTCTGTAAAGCATTTTATTGTCTCTCAAAACTGCTGGATTAACCTTCAGTATTTCCCGATTTATTCGGTAGTTGCAAGTCATCAGGATCGACATAATGACAAACTGCTTTGTCTATGCAAATCAATGCCCAACCAGACTTATCGATACTCATCAGCTTGTAGGATGCTGGCTGAATAAAGAAACCTTTGTGATTGCGAGTCGCTGGCTTGATATTAACGTGGTTCTCAGTGCTCATAGTCTTCTAACTCCTGGTACTGTGTTGTTAACTAAGCTTGTATTCCGCTGGGCGGATTGCTGAATCGTGTGGCGCCCCCACACCAATCGCAAGCGATTTGGTTTGGGTTTCAGAGTCCTGTCAAGGATATCTAGAACTTCCTTCAAGGTACTCCAATTGTTTCCCTCTACAGCATTTTAAAGTGAGGAATGCGTCCAGCCCCACTGTTCGTATTAGCTAAGTTTTCAAATACTAGCACTGCATTCCTGAGATTTCCATAAAGTTATTTATTGATTTATTACGACATCGTAATAAATCCCCAAGCCGATTTCTGCGATCCCCGCGCAAAAATCGACTGGTTTCCCTGGTTAAGGCTCAAAAAGCCATTGCTGAACGCGGGTGAGACTCTTCCAGTCCGGTTTTCTGCTTAACCCATCTTCAAAATTCTTTTTAACTTCTTCTAGCAACTCGTCGGATGCCATCAAGAGTTGCTGAGTTATTTCTACATGAGGCCGCACTCCTTTTTCTTTCAGGTCGAGGATGGCGACTGCTAGGTTGATCCGGGCTTGGGGGTCGTGAGGGTTCAATTTAACGGCGGTTTTCGCTGCTTTTTGGGCTGATGATGGTTTATCTTCCAATAGGTATAGCCATGCGAGACTAGCCCAAGCATTGCCGTTTTTAGGCGCTTTCAGGCACACTTCTTTGAACAGGGGAATCAAGTCTTTTGGGGCTTCTCCAGCTTGGTAGCGATCGAAACCATCTTTAAACAATTCTTCAGGGGTCATGGGAGTTGAGATTTGGAATTTGGAATTGAAAAGGGCATTGGGCAATTATTGATTGTTTGCCCAATTTTCAGGTTTATGTAGAAAAAGAACTACCGCAGCCACAAGTTTGGGTAGCGTTGGGGTTGGTAAACTGAAAGCCGCCGCCGATCATGGCGTCGCTGAAGTCGAGGACTAAACCGTAGAGATAGAGAATGCTTTTGCGATCGCACACTACCTGAAAGCCTTCGTAATCGAACACTTCATCGTCGGATTGGACGGTGCTGGGGTCTGCGAAATCCATCACATAAGACATACCAGAACAGCCACCCTGGCGCACTCCTACGCGCAAGCAGAGGTCTTTGCCTTGTTTTTCTCTCAGGCTCAATACTTGACGGACTGCGGAGTCAGTCATTTGAATGCCCCGCTTTTGGGAAATGGCTTGAGTCATAATTTTCTGAACTCCTGATACTATTTGATCCTAAGAGTTTCATCTTAATTCATCCATTGTACAGGTGTTGTCCCCCCCTTTCCCCCTAGGGTTTATGATTGAAAGGCAGCGGTTGACCCTTAGTGGGGCACCGCAACCATGCTTCACCCAACGGGCTTACTCTAATGGCAGCGCTGAATCGCTCTACTCTTCGTCGGCTACAAAACTTACCTCAAATTCCCAGCGTGTGGGAGGGCGATCGCCGACCCTTGTCTAATGCTGACTCACACATGATCGTAGACGATGATGACTTCCTAGAGGGTGGTGGCGAGTGCATTCTCTGGGTAGATGGCTCTGAAGGGGTTGTCAGGGCTATGGATATGGTGGGCCCGGATGCTGGCCCAGAGGCGATCGTCCGGGCACTGCTGCGAGCGATGGAACATCCCCAAAGTCCCTCTCCCGCAGTCCGCCCTCAAAAAATAGTTGTCAAAAACCGAGAAATTCAATTTTATCTGCGGGGGGTACTTCAAGATTTAGGTATTGCGATCGACTATGTACCGGAATTACCCCTCATAGACGAAATATTTCGGGGAATGGAAGAGGTTGCCGTCAACAGACCTCCTGAATTGCCTCCTGAGTATGCTGATGTTCTCATGGAAAAAGCTGCTCAAATTTGGCACGATGCTCCGTGGCAGACTTTGAGAGAACATCAGATTATATCTATTGAAGTCAATCAATGGGATGTCGCCAGCCTTTACGTGTCTGTATTGGGTCAGGGCAGAATGGATTATGGAGTTTTGCTCTATCGCTCCCTAGAATCGTTGAAGCGGTTTCGAGAGCGAGTCGTTAATGATGATTCTTTTGAAGATTTGGAACAGGCTTTTTTAGGGCAAGATTGTTTGTTTCTCACTTTTGAAAGTGCCATGGAACTTGATGAAGATGAGGAAGAAATTGATTTAGCCGATTTGCCTCCATCGGAAATTGAACCGAATTTTGGCAACCTGCATCCTTTAGAAGGTTTGCGATCGATTCTTTATGAAGAAGAAGCCCTGACAATGTTAGTTGCTCTCGAAGCATTTCACCGCTTTTTCCGCAATAGTCGGCGCAAACTTGCAGCAGAAACATTTCCCACCCTCAGCAGCCGCTACCGCATCCCCGTTCCCCTTGCTGACGGGGAAACTCAGCAGGTATCGGTGAAAGTTTCCACGATGCCGGAGGTATCCGACGAATTGTGGCAGATGCTGGAAGATGATGATGATGACGATGATGAATTTGAAATGCCTCCACTGCGGGACGATTTAGTACCGCCTAATTCATTTTTGAGTCTCGGTGTCGTACCTTGGGCAACGGTAGATTTTTTGCGTGGCAATGCCCAGTTTTATCAAGGTGCAGAAGTTGATATTAATCCCAGTGGAGATGGTTTGCCGGTGGTGATGATTCAAACTTCCCATCCGAAGGCAAAAACCATGATTCAGGATTTGAAGGAAGCAGAAGGAGTCAAGGCAATTTGCTTTAATCCGGGAGAAGATCCTTTTCAAGATGAGCAATATGATTTGGGTATTCTGCAAGCTAAAAATGGCGATTTGTATTTGTTTGGAGAGTTTAATGAAGACGATCCAGTGCATCAAGCAGCCCGCCAAAAATGGGAGCGTCGCTGTCAATCAACTCAAGGTTGGTGTGGTTTGGTGATTGCTAAAGGGTTGATGGGTGCTTCTCGCGGCCAACCTCAACTTAAAGATATGATCGCTTTGTTTGAAGTGCGCTGGGTGTCTGCTAAAGATTTAGGCATTGGGCCACTGCAATTGATGCCGACGTTTTGATGTTAGTTGGCGGTTGACGGTTGACTGTTGACAGTTAACTGTCTTTCCTCAAATTTCTGATATTCTTAAATTTGTTACAATTTGTAAAAATACACTAAAGGATAGGGAAAATGCGGGTTGCGATCGCAGGTGCAGGACTGGCTGGAATGACAACAGCAGTCGATTTAGTGGATGCAGGCCACCAAGTAGAAATTTTTGAATCCCGCCCCTTTGTCGGTGGCAAAGTTGGCAGTTGGGTAGATCCAGATGGCAATCACGTTGAAATGGGTTTACACGTCTTCTTCGGCTGCTATTATAACTTATTTGCTCTCATGAAAAAAGTGGGAGCTTTTGACGATTTGCTCCTGAAAGAACACGTCCACACTTTTATCAATCGAGGTGGCGAAACAGGTAGTTTAGATTTTCGTTTCCCGGTAGGTGCTCCTTTTCACGGATTGAAGGCATTTTTCACTACATCTCAGCTATCGGTACAGGACAAAATCCAAAATTCCCTCGCCCTGGGAACTAGCCCCATCGTCCGAGGTTTGATCGACTTTGATGGGGCGATGAAAACTATCCGCGATTTGGATAAAATCAGTTTTGCTGACTGGTTTCGCAGCCACGGTGGCAACCAAAATTCCCTCAAAAGAATGTGGAATCCGATCGCCTATGCCCTGGGTTTTATTGATACTGAAAATATTTCAGCCCGGTGTATGTTGACAATTTTTCAATTCTTTGCCACCAAAACAGAAGCCTCGGTGATGCGAATGTTGGCTGGTTCTCCTAGCGAATATTTGCACAAACCAATTGTGGAATATTTAGAAAGCAAAGGCACAAAAATTTACACGCGGCGCAGAGTGCGAGAAATTCAGTTTCAAGAAGGTGCAGAAACTCGCGTCACGGGCTTAGCTGTAGCTAGTGGGGAAACTGAAGAAATTATTACTGCCGATGCCTATGTTTTTGCATTGGATGTGCCTGGAATTCAAAAAATATTACCCCCAGCTTGGCGGAAATGGTCGGACTTTGATAATATTTACAAGTTGGATGCTGTGCCGGTGGCGACAGTGCAATTGCGGTTTGACGGTTGGGTAACGGAATTGGACGATGAAGCCAAACGCAAACAATTAAGTCATGCTGTAGGAATTGATAATTTGCTATATTCCGCCGATGCAGATTTTTCTTGTTTTGCTGATTTGGCGCTGACAAGTCCCAAGGATTATTATAAGGAAGGGGAAGGTTCTCTGTTACAGTTGGTGTTGACTCCTGGAGATCCGTTTATTAAACAAAGCAATGAGGCGATCGCCCAACACGTACTCAAGCAAGTTCAGGATTTATTCCCATCAGCGCGGGAATTAAACATGACTTGGTATAGTGTAGTGAAGCTGGCTCAATCTTTGTATCGGGAAGCACCGGGAATGGATCTTTATCGGCCTGCTCAAAAAACGCCGATCGGCAATTTCTTTCTAGCAGGAAGTTACACTCAGCAAGATTATATTGATAGCATGGAAGGAGCAACACTTTCTGGCCATCAAGCGGCTAAGGCAATTCTGGAAGCTTACAGTCATTAGTCCTTAGTCCTTTTAATTAAACGTCATATACAGATGGCCCAAAACCTTACTGTATCAATAGCCTTCCTGAATTTCCCCCTTCCCCCCCTTGGGCGGGGCTAGGGGGGCTGAATTCTTCCTTCTTACTTCTTGCTTCTTATATCAATTCCGGTTATATCGGAATGATTTAACCGCGAAGGCGCGAAGGACGCGAAGGAAGAGAAGAGAGAGTTTAATAATTCCGATGAAGAGAAGATTTTATATGATATCGTTGACCGTTGCACCGTCAGGTGATTTAACCACAGAGAACACAGAGAGAAATGAATAATTCCGATGAAGAGAGGAATTGATATTCCTTCCCCCCTAGGGGGGCAGGGGGGGTTCTTCTTCCTTCTTCCTTCTTCCTTCTTCCTGAATTTCCCCCCTAGGGGGGCAGGGGGGGGGTTCTTCTTCCTTCTTCCTTCTTCCTTCTTCCTTCTACTTATGAGTTATTTTGCTAATTTGCTGGGTATTGGGCTAGGTTTATGTTTGCTGGGATGTTCGCCAACAATGCCTGTAGCAAATTCTGAGGTTACTGCTACTTTGGCATTGCAGCCTACATTGACAGCTTCCCAAGGTCAAGTTTTACCTGTTTCCGCTAAAGCTAGGATAGCCGATCGCTCGATCGAACTTGAAGTCGCTACCACCCCGGAACAACAGGCTATGGGTTTAATGTATAGAACTTCTCTACCTGATGACAGAGGGATGTTGTTTGAGTTCAAACCAGCGCGATGGGTGAATTTTTGGATGAAAAATTGTGAGATTTCTCTGGATATGATTTTTCTGCGGGATGGAGTGGTGACAGCCATCCAACCTGCGGCACCTCCTTGTACTGCCGATCCTTGTCCCACCTATGGCCCGGATACGATGGTCGATCGAGTCATCGAACTCCGTAGCGGGCGGGCTGCTGAACTTGGTCTCAAAGTTGGCGATCGAATTGCGATCGAGTTTATTTAACCGAATTAAGTCATTTTAGGTTGATTTTCCCGGAAAATTGGTCGAGGGACATGGCCCATTATTTTGAGAAATATTTAGAAACTTTACAAAAATTGATTAAATCTGTTAAATTATTAATAATTAAGCCAGTACAAGTACCAAAAGATTTGCTACGATGTCGATCTTAGTAAGTCCAGGACTGCTTGAGATAGCAGGTTGCGGTTGGAATCGCCAAATCTAACCTAGATTAATCAAGTAGATTTGCGGATTCTGCATTTTGGCAGATGAAGTTATACTCTGAACCTGGTTTAGTAGTCTTAAGTAGGTAGCAGAATTGATTTAGATTCGCGCTGCAAAGATGCAGAGGTATTCAGTTTAGGTTCGATCGCACATCCCTCGAACCCCCAGCGACAAAAATCGAAAACCTTTCACTTTTGGGGAAAGGTTGGCTTTAGAGTCGCACTCAACCACAAAATTTCCATTTTTAACTGCAAATACTGTTTTAACAGATATCCACAGTTTCAAGACAGATTTTAAACTGGCTTATTACTCATCAAAAACATCAGGTTCGCATCAGAAAATGGTGTCCTACACTTGGAGGAAAAATTAATGACACCCGCTACTTATACTCGTTTAATTCGATTTTTACAAGAAGATTTGGCGATTTCTCGCGCGTCAATTGATGTCGCTGAACGTGTGGGCGGTAACGAACAGCGCCAACGCGATCGCGACCCGAATTCCCTGCCGATGGTATTGTGGCAGTACGGTTTGGTGACGCTAGAACAGTTAGATAAAATCTTTGATTGGTTGGCCCAAGCATATTAAAAGGATTTTAGATTTTATATTTTAGATAAAATCTAAAATCCAAAATCCTTTAACAACTTGGATTAAGATTCAGCTAAAATTTTCGCAGCGGCGGCAACGC
Source organism: Microcoleus sp. (assembly GCF_041354475.1). Classification (NCBI taxonomy): domain Bacteria; kingdom Bacillati; phylum Cyanobacteriota; class Cyanophyceae; order Oscillatoriales; family Microcoleaceae; genus Microcoleus; species Microcoleus sp. The sequence continues at coordinate 36,941 of NZ_JBGJZU010000004.1, read as the reverse complement.
CGGCACCAGGAACAAAGCCTTCGTAACCCATTTCTCGCAACACCACTTCTAAAGAGGAAATAGCTGCTAGAATATCGCGATCGCACACAAAGCCTAAATGACCGATGCGGAAGATTTTGCCTTTCAAATGATCCTGTCCGTCAGCCAGGGAAATGTCAAATCTCTTTCTCATCAACGTCCGCACCTTTTGTGCATCTACTTCGGCGGGCGGCATCACGGAAGTAATCGCAGGGCTGGCGCAATCATCAGCAGCAAATAAGGGCAAACCTAAAGCTTGTACAGCGGCGCGAGTAGTTGTCATCAACCGTTTGTGCCGCGCGAAGACATTTTCCAGCCCTTCTGCTTTCATCATCTGCAAAGTTACTTGCAGTCCAAAAAACATATTGACTGGTGGAGTAAAAGGAGTCGTATTTTTGGCAGCTTCTTTGCGATATTTGCCCAAATCCAAGTAATAGCGAGGCAATTTCGCAGTCTTGTAAGCTTCCCAAGCTTTAGGGCCGACGGCGACAAAACCCAAACCAGGGGGAATCATGTAAGCTTTCTGAGAACCGGAAGCAATCACATCAATTCCCCAAGCATCCATCGGCACATTTGCAGCACCTAAACTGGTGACAGCATCGACCATAATTAAAGCTTCACCGTGGGCTTTAACGTGGCGGTTGATGGTTTCAAGGTCGTTGAGGACGCCGGTGGAGGTTTCGGAGTGAGTGATGATGACAGCTTTGATTTGCTTCTCTGTATCTGCTTCGAGTTTTTCGCGGAAGTTTTCGGGGTCTAAAGGTTGGCCCCATTCGGCTTTGATGATTTCGACATTTAAACCGTAAGCTTCGGCAACTTCGGCCCAACGTTCACCAAATTTACCATTGGTACCGACTAAAACGCGATCGCCCGCACTCAAGAAATTAATAATCCCAGCTTCCATCGCACCGGTACCGGAAACGGTTAAACTCAGCACATCACTCTTCGTTTGGTGCAGCCATTTCAGGTTTTCGGTACAGTCTGCAAAAATCGCATCAAATTCCTTGCTGCGGTGCCCCATCGGGTGTTTTGCCATCGCCAGCAAAGCCGCTTCGGGTACCGGCGTGGGGCCGGGAATCATCAGCATTGATTTGTTATCCATGATGTTGTCCTAACTATTTCTGTGGGAGTTAACAGAATAGATCAAAAAGCTGTGTTGCGGAATCGTCTCTCTAAGTTTTTTAAGTTTTAAGTTTTAATTTCCCTAGGATTTGTCTCATTCAGCGACCAGCGGTATTCTACTGGTAATTTGGAGCGATCGCAACTTTGTTCTAATTGCTTCTGAAGGGCAAGGGCTTTCCGCAAAGTAACGATCAGTTGTTGAACTTGTTGTTGCTGTGTTGATTGCGGACTGACAGCCAACATTGTTTTACGTTCCAACAATTGAAGTAGCAATTCGTAGTGAACGTGTGACGGAAGGGGAATTGGTTCCATTAAAGACGACATACCTCAGTGAACCGACACCTCATGGGAATTGCCATGAGGTATGAGAATTGAATTATAAATACTTGATTTCCCATAATTCTTCTAAATTAACTATTATCAGAATTTAGGGAGATTGTCAAGGAATCTGGCGTTTGATATCATTGTTAATTATTTCGGAATGATTTAACCGCAGAAACCGCAGACACCACAGAGTCTCCAGAAGAGAGAGATGAAGGATTTTGATGCCACCTGTGAGTATCATTTTTGCTGCTGTTAAGTTGTGACTAATGGGGACTGGGGATGTCGGCGACAAGGGAGGCTAAAGCTGCGCCTGGGTCTGGCTGTTTGACTAGGGATTCGCCAATCAGGACAGCGCCGGCCCCGGCCTTGGCGACTTTAGCGAGGTCGTCGGGGGTGTGGATGCCTGACTCGCTGACGATGAGGATGTCTTTGGCTTGAATTTCGGTTTGGCGCGAGGCTAATAGTTGGCTGGTGGTTTCTAGGCTGACGGAAAAGTCTGCTAGGTTGCGGTTGTTGATGCCGATTAGGTTGACGCCTTCTAGGGTTAATACGCGATCTAGTTCTTCTTGAGTGTGAACTTCTATCAAGGCTGTCATGCCTAATGTCTTGACAATTTTGACGAAGTATTGTAAGTCTTTGTCTGATAGAATAGCTGCGATTAAAAGTACGGCATCGGCACCATGAATGCGGGCGAGATAGATTTGGTAGGGATAGATGATGAACTCTTTGCAAAGCAGTGGTAAATCGACGGCGGAACGGATTTTGCTGAGGTTTTCAAAGCTGCCTTGAAAGAATTTTTCGTCGGTGAGTACGGAGATGCAGGTGGCGCCGTTTTGTTGGTAGGATTGGGCGATCGCCACTGGATCGAAATTTTCGCGAATTACGCCTTTACTAGGGGAAGCTTTTTTGACTTCGGCGATGATGGCTGGTTTGGTTTTGCCATGTTTGAGGGCGGCGAGAAAGTCGCGGGTTTTTGGTGCGAAGGGGAGTTTTTTGTAAAGATCTGCTAAGGGGGTGCGATCGCGTTTTTGGGCTACTTCCGCTTCTTTTTGCCAGACGATTTCTTCGAGGATGTGCCGGGGTTGGGAGTCGGGTACGGCGATTTCGTAGCTGAGGTAGAGTACGGAGACGGAGGTGCTGGGGGGACGGCGGCGGATTTGGAGCATGATAGGGGGGATAAACAGTTGACAGTTGACAGTTGACAGTTGACAGTTGACAGCGAGGTTTTTAGGCTGGGGATTTATACCTTACCGCGATCGCGACAAGTTTAAAAGTATTATATAATAGTTACAGTAAATCCTCCTAGCCTGAGAGCTAATGCGTGTCAGCTAAAGATATATATCACGAGACAGTTAAGCGTGCCTTACAAAAAGATGGCTGGACAATTACTCACGATCCATTTCCCATGCAAATTGGTCGCAAGCGTTTATCTGCCGACTTGGGTGCAGAGCGTCTAATTAATGCTGAAAAAGGAACCGAAAAAATTGTTGTTGAGGTCAAGAGTTTTGTGGGACGATCGGATGTAAAAGATTTGGAGCAGGCTTTGGGACAGTAAGTTCTTTACCGCCAAGTGCTTAATGAAATGCAGATCGATACAAATTTATATCTGGCTATTTCTAAGGCTGCTTTTAAGAGCGTATTTACCATAGAATTAGGGCAAGTGTTATTAAAAAATCAAATTGTTAAACTGATTGTTTTTGATGAAAAAAGTGAGGCAATACTTCAATGGATACCAGATTGAGATACCAAGAAATTATCAAAACCATACTTCAGGAACACGCTAACTTCTACAATACTATACCTGATGGCTATCATTCTCAACTGTTATTTGATGATGAACGAGGAAGCTATTTAGTTTTGGATATTGGTTGGAATGATGACAATTACCTTCACGCCACACCAATCCACATCGATTTGATCGGGAATAAAATCTGGATTCAATATGATGATACCGAAGAAGGTGTGGCGACGGATTTACTAGCAGCAAATGTTCCTAATGAAGATATTGTACTCGGTTTTCGGCATCCTCAAGTGCGGCAATATACTGAATTTGGAACGGGTTTGAGTGACGAAGATGAAGAAATTGTTGCTGAATCTGCTGCTGTGCGATCGGCCTAAGCCGATAGATTATTCGGCGATTGAAATCGCGTCTAAACAAATGAAGTCCGCCGACGCGGACTAAGAGATATGAGAGATTGTGATTAATTGAACAGAAACAAACTCGGATTGACATGAAAAAACTTTCCCAAAGCCTCAGCTTGTTTTTTAGTAATTTCTAGTTGACTATTAACGATTTCAGTTACCATATCAATTGTGCCAATAATTTCTACTAAATCCGCTGGTTCTAAACTTCTAGCGTCCATCAAATGAAGAAGTCTTGAGTGGGGAGTTGAAGCATTTATTTTATAATGTGTTTCTTCAAAATCCTCAATTAGTTTGACTAAGAGTTCTAGGAGAGTATCTTCTTCGGGAGTTAGATTGTTCCGAGAAAGCAAGCTTTCAACTATTTCTAAAAATATCTCGTTTTCATCTTCATTTTTGATGATGCGCGGTTGATATTGAGATAGCAAGCTGCTGTACCTGTCGAAGTCAAAAGTAAGGGTCATTTTTCCAGTTGTTTTTGTCATATTCTGCATGAGTCAAAATGTATTTGATATAAACAATCTGCTTTTGATAGTTAAGACTTACGATTAAGCGATATTTATTTCCTTTGATATTGAAAATTGTAAAATTTCCAACTGCTTCACCTTGAGGATAAATAGTTTGAACTTCAATAAGCTTAGTCCAGTTGGCTTGACTAGCAATCTTGTACCAATCATCGAGGGCTTCGCAGGAATCAGCATGATTTTGGCAGTAGTCTCTTAATTTTTTGCGACTGATAACGTGCATTTAGCGATCGATTTAAGGTTTGGCTGTTCTGGCTTGGGCGTCTTTCAGGGCGCTTAGGAGGCGATCGGCATTTTTGGGCGATCGCAGCAGGTAGACTGTCTCTATTAAGCTTGCCAATTCGTCAGCGGCAATTAAGGCTACGTTTTCGCCGTCTTTGCGGGTGATGATGATGGCATCGCGATCGCTGATGACTTGTTCGCACAGTTCCTCAAGATTCGCTTGAGCTTCAGTATAGGTTACTTGGGTTTGTGTGAGTGACATGGTTTTTGGCTTCCCAATACTAAGAATATTATAAGGGCGATCGGGCCTCTTTTTCTATGTTTGGGCGGGAATAGTTAGTTTTGACATATTCTTTTAGTACCGGGCCAAGGGTGAAAAATGTGCGTGAAGCGTAGCTATCCCGTAGGGAATCGCCCTCCGGGATTTTTTCAACTAATGAACGCCGTCCCAAGGATTGCATAACTTTCAAAAAGTGCGATCGGGATAATTGCATATTATCTGGCAGTTTTGCAAGTGAAACTGGCGCGGTTTCACTCGCTAGCCATGACATTACCTGTTTTTCTGACTCGGATAAGCGATTAAATGGCTGATGCAGTAAAGATTCTAAATCACCTAAAAATAGTGGATCGTCAGACAAAAATTCCGATAGACTGCCGTTAAATAAATCTTGAATCATTGTCGCAACTATTTTCAACCACAAGGGATTGCCTCTGTATTGTTCAATTAGTTCTGACCATTTTGTATCTTCAGCTAAACCTTTTTCTCTAAGGATTTCCCCCGCTTCTGCACCTAAACCATTGAGTTGTAATGAGCGAACAGGCTGGTTTTTGCCTTCTAATACGGCAATTTCTCTGGGTGTTTCCCAACTTAGCAGCACTAAACAACTATTGTGAGATAATTCTGCTACCTGTCTGAATAGTGTGCCGTAATCTTCGTATCCAGGTTTGTAATCACCAGCAAGTTGTCCGCTGCTATTTACCATTTGTACGTCATCAAGTATCAGCAGACAGCGGTATTTTTGCAAGTATTCTAGTAGGGGCAATCCCCCTGTGGTTGTCCCTTCATCTGAGGCGGGCACGGGGGCACCGCCCCTACAGAAAGATTGAATGATACTGGTTTGAAGTATTGACAGGGGTGGAGATGTGGCGAGACTTCGCCAGATGATGAAATCAAATTCATGTTTGATTTGTTGGACAAGTTGGGCGGCGATCGCGGTTTTGCCGATGCCGACTATGCCGTGTATGGCGAGTAGGCGGGTGTTTTCGTGCAAAATCCACTGTTTGAGGGTGGTGAGAGAGGTGGTGCGATCGTAGAAAATGCCAGACATAGGCATTTCAGCTAAGAATTGACGCACTTTGGGTTCAGTGTTGTCTTTGTTTAGAATTTCTTCATCAATTGCTGAGTTGGAGACTTTTGGGGAATGTGAACTATTTTCACAGAAGTTGATTTCACCAATTTGTACAATATCTTTATTGAAGTTCCAGAGATTTGAGAATTTTACTTGCTCCAATCTGACTCTAAAATTTGCTTTATTGACTTCTTCGCCTAATATTTTGGAAAATAGCTGCCATAATTCCGATGCAGTATCCTTGACGTGACCTTCCGTACAGTGAAATTCATGTGCTATTTTTGAGTATTTCTGACCTTGCCAAGCACTCCGAAGTATAGATTGTTGTAGAGGTTCTAAGTGTTTTCCCGTATTGGCAAAAACTAAGTCATCGGCAAAATTTAAGATTTCCTGAGCGTCCATAGGTAGGCTAGGTGTCGGATTTTTACTGATTTTATCCTACTTTTCCGACTTAATCCTACTTTGGTAGGCTGTTTCATTTCCGACTTGACTAAATTGGAATTATATTATACAAGTAAGGTAATTATGAATGATATAGGACTGACGCATAAATACCAAATAAACCGGGTTTTTTGTCAGGTTAAAGGTCAGCATTCAGTATTTTAGTGAAAAACCCGGTTTCTGCGTTTAGGACTATGACAACAACATATAAACTTTGTAGGAAAGCGAAGTGAAATATTTAAACACTGTACGAAGATTCGCAAAAATCTCGACTCTATTTTTTCTGACTGTATTCTTGACATATAGCTGTTCAGTGACGGAAACTTTGTTTGAAAAAAAACTGGAGTTTCCCACCGCCAGATTAGAAATTAAAGTTACTAGCACACCATCTGGACAAGCTGATTTAGGCGCTGGTCAGGTGATGACCTTTGCTGAAGCCAAATCACTTAAGTCTAATGGCACAAATATCAGGATACCGAAGTCATCAGGTAAGTCTACTTCTGTTGTCGCAGCTAAATTCGGCAATGAAATCAGGCTGCTCGACTTTGTGATTCCAGGGGAACGCGAGCAGCCTGAATTGAGCTTTGAGTCAACGGCTAGAAGTTTAGTGTTTACGAACCCTATATTTTCTAGCTTGTCTTTTGAGCAGCGTGTTTCTGTGTTTAAAGCTGTTAGTGAAAATTCTAATTTTCAAAAGCTAGTGAAGCTGGTATCTGAGTCCCAGTCAATTTTAGATGAAAAAGCGATCGATCTATCTACTGACATTGCTCTATCAGTAGCAAAATCTCTGTTTGGAAAATCTTCTAGCGTTTCTACCCCTTCAAAACCCAGTCCTACAGTAACATCAGCAAAACCAGTAACACCAGCAAAACCAAATAATTCTGCCAACCCTTTCGATAAAGTACAATTTCCGAAGCCTGTATGCGGCGACTCATTACCCACAGACCCCAAAGCTTATCCTGTCAAACTGTATCCTGTTTTTGTTGATTACAGCGAGAGTAACCTACAGACAGTAAAATCTAAATTTTGTCAAGACGCTTTATCGAAGACAAGAGAGAAAACAGGTAAGCAGGCAGTACAAGTAGGCTCTTTTTTAACTGTTGAGCGTGCTAATGCTTTTAAAGATTTCATGCTCAAAAACATTGGAAGTGGTGAAGTTAGCGACGACCCTACTGTAATACAATCTCAACCCACATCAAAACTTAATAGCAATTTCAAAAATCTAGTTGCTGCTGATAATTCAAAATTGGGGTTGTTTGACTGGTTAGTTCCACCAGCCAATGCTCAATCAGGAACCAGCAAAATTAAATATGAGATTGCCAAGCAATTAGATAGAAATTCGGTGCTTCTTGGTCAGGATACACCTCTGGTTTTACACGGACTAGAATTAGAATCAACCTCAGATGGAATCAAGATTTCTGGGACTACTCCCGTCGCCCAACAGGTATTAGTTCTTCCTGCTGGTAAATTTCCCTCTTTTAAAAATGTCACTTCAGAAGATTACAAAAATGGTGGCATCCGTGAATCAGATATTGTTGCGGAAGAAATATTTTTATCAACTGACATAAACTTACCATTCATAGACAACCAATTACCAAGTGAACCATTTAGTGAGCTTCTCAAGCCTAAAACTGGAAGTTGGAAACCTGGTACTTACGATGTAATTATGTCGCCCGGTGCTAAGTATGACAGAAATAGTAAGTATGAATTTGGAGCTTATGGTTGGAATAGTGGGGTAGCAGTGATAAATGCTTTGGCGGCGGTAGATACCGTTCTCGATCTTAATCAATTAAAAGCAGGAGCAAACAAAATAGGGGGAAATGAAACTAAAACTCGTAAAGAAAGAATGATTGAGATAGCTACTAAATTAAATAAAGCAAATTTACTGAGAGATGATTGTAGCAGGGACTTGATCAAGCAAAAAGAAGGTGATAATTCCTTTGTTACATTAATGAATTGTCTCGGAAAGCGAGGAAATCTACTGCAAATTGCATCGATTGTATATGATATTGACGGCGACAAAATTGTGAGTGAATTATTTGGTAAATTATTTGACTTGCAGGGTAAACAGCATGAAAGCCTTAAGAACAAAGTAGGTAAGGGAGGTAATCTCTTACTTACTTTGGGTGATGCAGGCAAAAATACTTACACCAGTTTTATGATCGGTGAAAATATGACTCGCGATATTGTCAAAGGGCCTTATATTGGGCGATTCACTGTTACAGAAATTCCACCCGATCCAGCACTTGTGGCATTATCTAGCTCGACAGATATAGGAGAGTTTCAAGAAGTAAAAGTTGAGTGCGATTCTAATCCCGCTGCTCAGTTTATTGATTTAGTTATTGGATGCGGTGTAACTGACTTAGCGGCCAAAAATTATAGTAGTAGTTGGTATGAAATAGTTGAATCTGAAGGAGTATTGACTCTGACACCTCCCGGTGAGATCGCTCAAATAGGTCATGGTGCGTTTGGTGGTGAAATAAATGAATACAACTTGAGAAAACCTTTCTTCAATATCAAAATTGGGCAGACAATCCCTAGTGGACAGAAGTTAACTATTCAAGCTAGAAAATATGAAGGCACACCTACGAGGAAGCTGGTGATTAGCTGTGATAGTAATCCGATTGGAGTTTGGGGTACTGGCTTATTTCCTAGATGCACTTCCGAAGGAACATATGTTCAGGTAAAGTTTGAAGGACGACATGGAGTGCAAATAACTCTAAACAACGGGAAAATACTAGAATTTGAAGGTAATATTTGGGGAATGCCATCATCAGCCTACATTACTTCAAATGGTCGCTCAGTTGAGTTTACCATTTCAGCTAAGAAGTGAGTAATGCGATCGCCCGCAACTCTGTATTATAGCGATCGCACTTTACCTTGACTGAACAAAAGATCATTACAACTGATGAATGCAGTAACTTTGACAAATCACCAAATTTGGGATGAACTTGCTAAACTATTAGCACCGATCGCCCTGAATCACCTAATCGAGAAACATCTGCAATCCTGCAATTACAAAATACGCGGTTATTGGGACAACAATAAGTTTTATGAAGAGATTGCTTTCATTCATCCTATCTGTGCTGAGTTGATCGCCCGATCGCTCGGCACAAATATTATCAACAACCATCCCACCTCGCACTGGATTAAACTTAAATTTTTGCTAAAAGCCGATCTATCTGCGGTTGAAAACAACCTGGTGATCGATGATGGCGATGATGAAATTGGCGAACTGACTCTGATTTTAGATGCCAATCTGAAAGTTATTGATGAAAACTGGTCGATCGATATCGAATCTCGTTTTGTTGTTGCTAAGATTTAGCCAGATTTGCAGCATTCTGCCTCAAGTGCGTGAAGGGTAGCTATCCCGTCGGGAATCGCACTTTAACTTAAACCTTAACGGCTTCCTGCGATTGAATTTCATCGCCTGCAAAGCTTTCGATGCTGCCTCAACTACACCTGTCCACTCAGATGATTTAATATATTCCTCATCAGAAACTTCGGTCCCCAACGCCTCAAACACTAAGTCTATAGCCTGACAAACTGCTTCCATGAAACGAGCTTCTTTTTCATTTTCAATAATTACTCCGATCGCCGCATCAGGGTTTTCTGCCAACACTGTATCATCGTAAAGAAAATGCACCGCCTCATCAAAACAGTCGTACTTAATTCCTAGCGGATAATCTCTTTTTACCCAAACTTGATCTTGATAGTCTCTATCTGCCAAATTGCGGAGAGTTTCTAACAACTCCTCTCTCATTTTCGGATACTTTACCATACAACTTTCTCCTTTATTAAGGTGCGTACCAAGTTTGCCATTCCAACCATTCATCTAAAGCGATGTGAGCTTCTGTGGGATTATTTTTGATGCTACCTGCGATGGGTTGACCATTTTTACTGATAACTTGACCATCTTTTCTAAGAATAACATGGTCTACCTGCTGTGAAGGAAAATTGCTATCTGCATCCCCTCTGTCAATCCTCACGCCATTTCCCTGATTTGCTGGATCTCGCCACCGCCAACCCGGTTTCTTTTTATTTGGCTGTGCATCACCCCAGGATTCGGGTATTTTCTGGCTAGCTGCTTCTGGAACTGTCCAATCTTGACTTGAAATCACCTCGCACCTGGTTTATGCTTAATCTTGTTCCTATACAGCAATTTTAGCACAGAGAATATATCGCCCTACAATCATTTATCACAAATATGAGCATTAACGATAAACTTAAGAACATACTGACGCAACTCCGATCGCACTTCGAGCAAATTTACGACAGCCGCCTTGTCACAATGGTGCTCTACGGTTCCCAGGCGCGAGGCGATGCACATCCCGATTCAGATATAGATGTGTTAGTAGTTCTCAAAGCGCCAGTTCAAGCCGGGGTCGAAATTGATAGAACTCTTCAGATTGTAGCAGATTTGTCGCTCCAAAATGATGAAGTGATTAGCTGCCAGTTTATGAATGAAGAAAAATTCACTAATTATCAAGGCCCTTTGCTCAGAAATATCCGTAAAGAGGGAATTTTAATATGACATCCGCTCAATTAAACTTACTTCTCAAAGCTCGTCAAAGCCTTGCAGCGGCAAAATTAATGTTAGATGGCGAATACCCGGATTATCCAGCCTCTCGCGCCTACTACACGATGTTTTATATCGCCGAAGCATTTTTAGAAGGTGAAGGGCTATCTTTTTCTAAACATTCCGCAGTCATTAGTGCCTTTGGTCGAGAATTTGCTCGTACAGGAAGAGTTCCTGTTAAGTTTCACCGATACCTCATCAGAGCTCAGGAATTGCGAAATGCTGGAGATTACGGCGAACTTGATGCCGTTATGAGCGATCAAGCCGCAGATTCGATCGCCCAAGCTGAAGAATTTCTAGAATTAGCCCAAAATGCGATCGGCACTCTACCACCGCCCTAAATAACTGCGATCGCAATTTCATCTCCTTTAGCTTCCTCTACCATCAAAGCAAACTCCCGCAGATTTTTCACCGCAAAATATCCGCCCTCTTTGACAAAATCGCCACCGCAAGTGACAGGAATTCTTTCCTGATAAGCTTTCAGTGCCAAATTCAAATCATTTTCTTTCAATTCGAGATAGATTTTCTGCAACTTACCCACAACAAACCCCATCATTACTACCTTAGCAATTTTTTCGCCTTCTTCGCGATCGACTTTCACAACAAACCCTTGAATTTCCGTATTGTCTAACGAAGTAACTAAATCGCTTAAAATCTCTAACTGAGAACGATTTTCTGCCGCTTCCAGCGTCTTGACAGCATCTCCCATTCGAGCTGGATAATCGGCAAATTCCCTTGTCAAGGGTAGCCCAATATCAAACACATCTCCAGTATCATTTTTCTTAATCCAAATCGCTCCTTTATTGTCATAAAGTCGGCTATGTTCGTGCCAGCCAGTTCTTTGTAAATATGCTACAATCACATTCACATCTAAACTATTGAAAACTTCAAAATCCTGTACATTTACCTTCATGGGACACCTCCTTTGCTAATACGCTGCATAATTGACTCAAGAGCATCTGGTGTAAACTGATTCCGTCGGAGCAATTCAACAGTAATGCGATTTGTATTTCTAGTTTCCGGCATTCCCCGCAGCGATACCCAATAGGCACAATGTTTGATCAACATTTCAGACTCTGACTGTTGTATCCATTCCCCGATATTTTCTGGTACTAAAACCACAATCAGTAGGCGGGGAATAAAAGTGGTGACTCTTAAGTCGTTATAATTTTTGAGATTGAGCGGATATCGCACAGATTCAGCATCAAGTACATCTCTTGAAGTACATTTTAACTGCAATTCGAGGCGGTGTGGTTGCATTGGATCGTAGCCGATCGCCTTGATACACAGATCGACGCTATCATAATCATTCTCAGGTTGATCTACAGAACAGCCGGCGACTGCCGCCACAGCACGCACGTAAGCTTTGCTAAATAATTCTTTGCGTTGGTTTAGTTCCATTTAAACACACTTCTCAAAAAGGGGCGGTCACGATCGCACATTAGTGTCAACAAACACGTCAAATATAGTACCAGTCTTTTGTTGATCCGATAGCCTCTCGATCCCCCCTAGGGCGTGTTTTAAAACCCGGAGATCCCCCCTAGCCCCCCTTAACAAGGGGGGGACAAGAGTCTTCTCAAAGTCCCCCTTCCCCCATCCCCCCTTGGGGGGGGCAGGGGGGGGTGGGGGGGCTAGGGGGGGGTGGGGATTTAGGGGGATCGAGACTAGACTACAAACGAGTTTTCTCAAGGGTTTAGACTTAAGTTGACACTAATCGGAACTCCGCCCCTACAGATTAATGACCGCCGGCCGCCCCAGCCGCCCGTTTAAACGCCTCATCCAACACTTCCGAAAGCGTCGGGTGAGTGTGCACTCGGAATGCTAAAGTATGAACAGAATCTCGTTGCGCGATCGCATTTGCCGCCTCTTGAATCAAATCGGAAGCGTGCAAACCGAAAATGTGAACACCCAACAACTCCCCCGTATCCTTCCGGTAAATCACCTTAGCCGTACCGTCGGTTTCCCCTTCAGCAATAGCCTTAGAATTTCCCTTAAAATAAGTCTTGACAGAAGCTACCTCAAACCCTTCGGTTTTTCCTAACTCCTTCGCGGCCGGTTCTGTCATTCCCACATAGCTAATTTCTGGGTGAGTAAATGCTGCTGCTGGGATGCTCAAATAGTCAATTTCCCGATCGCGCCCGCAGATATTTTCCACCGCCGCAATGCCCTGAGCAGACGCAGAGTGAGCTAACATCATCTTGCCATTGACATCGCCGATCGCCCACAAATGCTTGACCGGTTCTCCCCCAGCCAAAACCTGCATCTTATCGTTAACGGGGATATAACCGCGCATCGTTTCCACACCAGCAGTTTCTAACCCCAAATTCTTACTGACAGGAACTCGGCCCGTCGCTACCAAACAAGCATCAACTTCCAAAACTTCGACAATTTCCTTAGTTTTGAAATCAGCTAATTCGATAATTACCGGCGAACCAGGAGTAATCTTCTTCGCCAAAACACCAACTTTTGTTTCAATATCGCGGGGTGTAATTAACACCCGTTCTGCTAACTTAGCAATATCTGGGTCAAAAGTTGGCATTAATTGATCTAAGGCCTCAATCATCGTGATTTCACAGCCCAATGCAGTGTAAATATCGGAAAACTCCAAACCGATATAACCACTACCAATAATCGCAATCCACTTCGGAAGCGATTCCAATCTGACAGCATCGTCGCTAGTAAATACAGTTTTGCCGTCAATTTCTATCCCTGGGGGAACAAAAGGAACCGAACCGGGAGCGAGGATAATATCCTTGGCGGTAATCGTTTTTTCGCCTTTATCGGTTTCGATGGTGATTTTTTGAGAACCGGCGATTTTTCCCCAGCCTTGGATGATATCGACATTCAAACGTTTGAGGCTGTTGGTCAAGTCGCCACGCAGTTTGCTGACAATGGTGTTAGCATGATTGGCGATCGCCCCTCGATCGAAATCCACACTCCCCAACTGAATACCCAAAGTCTTCAAATGGTGAGCATTGCGCAAATCCCGCACCCGCCCCGCAGCCGCCAGCAGCGCCTTAGAGGGAATACAGCCGCGGTTGACACAAGTTCCGCCCATGTCGCCGGCTTCGATAATTGCCACTTTCAGCCCGCAGCTAACGGCGTGGATGGCCGCGCCGTGTCCGCCGACGCCGGCGCCGATAATTGCTAAATCGTAATCAAATCCCTGAGTCACCTGATTCTCCTAGTGTTATTTCTATCTGAGGACTTAAGCAAAAATACAGTATTTTCGTGATTTAAAGCTGGTACATGGCGATCGCAATCCTGTAATAGCAGCGATCTTTGCATCAGTCCCGATCCTTATTTTCGACTAGACTAGGGTTAATTAGACAAATTTCCCCAGTAACTGAGATTTTTAGTCCTGGACGCCTAAATACCAAAGCACCCTCGCGTGGTGGAAGTGTTCACCAGTCTTAAAGGCTAAAATGCAGTATTTGCGTAAAAAACCCCGGTTTCTGCATCTTGGACTAATTTTTCACAGTTGATTGTTTTAAGTTGGGTATGTATTGTAAATATAAATTGTCAAGTAAGCGGGGCTGAAGCTAAATAGGGTTGGAGAGTCGCATTGTCTGGTAGGACTTCTGGATTCGGTGATTGCCTTTTTTGGCTTCCCTTGTTGATTTTAATCTCGTTTTTGGGTCTAATTTTTGTAAGGCTTGGCATCTCGCAGAGTTTGTTTGCAATTTTACGGTCAAATGGAGTGGTTTATGATGGAAGACTATGACCAGAAAGATTCACGCCGGACCTCGGCTCAATCATTTTTTGAGTCTCTTGATGAATTGTTCGATTATATAGAAGCCAGCAGCAGTCCAGCCGTAGAACCTCAGTCTCCGGCTGTCGCTCCCAAGTCTTCTAGTCCGCCCAAGCAGCCTAAACCTGCGAAAATTAATTTGTCGGATTTTGAAGATGCGATCGCCGATTTAGAACAGTTTATCCAGAACAAGCGGCGATCGCGGCCGGAATCTAAGGAATAGCAGAATTTCCTAACCGCCGCGAAGAAGGCTATACTATTTAGTGGCTTTCTTTTTGAGCTTTGACTGCTGCTGGGGTAATCGGCTCGATCGCACTTCTATGGCTCTATGGTCGATCGCACCCAAAGGCCTTTCCACTTCCTCAATATCGTGGCGGAACTTCACCGCAATGTCAGCACCATTAATAATCGCCCCCAACAACCGCGGGGATTTACTCGACTCCTCGTCATCAGATTCGAGCAACTGATCCGCAGCTTCCGACAACATACTCGATAGAGTATAACCAGGCCTCGCCACCAAAATCATACCGTCAGTGTAAGGTTCCAGGGTGAGGGCGTCATTGCACTCGCTCAAAGCCGGAGAGTCCACCACCACAAAATCGAAGCGATTGCGAACATCCTGGAACAATCTCCGCATTTCGCTGGATTCGAGTACCCCCGCAGCCTGATGCAAAAAGCCCGGACTCGGTATGACGTATAGGTTTTCCACATTGGGTACTAAACGGACACACTCGCTGATATTGCCGTAATAGTGTAAAGGTTCTACCGCCGCCAGAGGATCGATCGCGATTTGCAGACATTCAATGTGAGAAGCCTCGCGCAAATCTGCTTCAATTAACAAAGTCCGTTTGCCCGATCGAGCTGAAGCAATAGCCAAATTGTAAGCGCTAAAGGTTTTTCCCTCCTCGGCCGCGGCGGAAGTTAGCAACACCACCTTCACCGGTTTGTTACCAATCCGGCGTAAATTACTGCGCAACCGCTCGTAAAATTCTAAATAGGGCGAATTGGCATCCAGGGCGATCGGCATCTCCAAGCCGTAGGAATCAAGGATAGACACTTCCGGTAACACACCCAGTATTGCCACTTCCTTTTCCGCCAAAGCAGCCCGTACCTCTTCCCAACTATAAAACTTGCCGTTGAGCATCCCCAGCAAAAATATCAATCCGCCGCCCAACAGCAATCCCACAAAGCCTCCCACCGCCAGCATCACCGGCAAACCTCTCTTGGTGGACTCAACGTCATCAGTTTTTGGCAATTGAGCAATTGTCAAACTACCTGTAGTCTCGGCTACCGCCGCTTCAGCATCTACCAAAGCCGACTGCATTTTATCGTAGAGAGCTTTTTTGAACCCGACTTGCTGGGCTAAACGCGCTTGTTCTAATTGCTTATTAGGAATTGTGGCGTGTTGTCGGCGCAATTCTTGTTCTGTTTTCTCCACTCCCTTGATTTGCTGTTGCACAACTTCTTTTTGTGTTTGCAAAGCAATCAAATTTTGAGCTAACTGTTGTCTGGCGGGATCTAAGGCAGAATCTACTCGAATTCGATCGGCACTTTGGAGTGGAGCACTGACACCGTTACCGCCTAGCACCTCCGATTGTCGCTGCTGCAACTGTTGGTCAAAAGCTTGTTTTTGTTTGACCAATTCTACAATTTTTGGGTGTTCTTCCTGCAAGTCGCTCCGCAGAATTTTGAGCTGAGATTCGAGGGAAAAAATTTGCACTCGCAGTTGGCCAATAATCGGATCGGCAGAGAGTGCTTGAGAGACGTAAGCTTGATCCACATTTAATCCCAAGCGATTTTGCAAGCTGTTGATTTGAGCTTCAATTGCTCCCAACTGCACTCGCAGTTGTCGTTGCTGCTGTTCGCTATTAGTGATCGCTTGGGGCAAAGTACCGCTCTGAGCTGCTAAAATAGAGGTTTGTTCTCGTTTTTCATAGGCTTCGAGTTTTTCCTCTGTCTCTCTGAGTTCCTGAGTGACTTTTGGCAAACGCTTGTTAATTTGGGCTATGGTCTCTCGCAGTCGGGAAGTATTAATGGTTTGGCTGCGATCTACCATTTCTTTCATCAATATCTCTGCTACTATTTCGGCTTTTTTGCGATCGGCATTTTTGTATAAAACTTGAATCAAAGCGCTGGGGTCATTATTCTTAGTCGGCATCTTTACCTGCACGTTTTTTGCCAGCCTTTTAGTCACATCTTCTAGTTCTTTTGCAGCTTCTTCTTTCTTTATTTTAGCTGCTGATTGTTTATTAGATTTTTTTTCGGCTGCTTGGATGAGTTTTTCTGCTGCTCCTTCAAGCACTTTTTTATCCAGCAACATATCTTTAGTTATTTCTTGTCCTTCCTGTTGAATTTTAGTAGTAGTCGCTGAAAAAATCACTGTTGGGCGGCGGTAGGCGAGCATACCTGATGCTATGTAAATTGGCCGCGGAGTTGGCTGCACGGCCACTACTCCCGACACGCCCACAGTCACAGCTAAAGTAGCCAATCCCACCCATTTGTATTGGTCGAAAGCAATTAAATAACGTTTAACAACTGATAAAGTCATAAGGATTGTTGACAGTTGACTGTTGACAGTTGACAGTTGACAGTTGATTTTTGACTGTTGACTGTTAGTTATGGTTTTTAATAACCAATAACTCATAACTCATAACTCATAACCAATGCCCAATTCCCTAGGCCCAATGCCCAATTCCCTAGGTCCAATTCCCTAGGCCCAATGCCCAATTCCCTAGGCCCAATTCCCAATAACTACTTACGAGAATCATTAGGTACGAACAAATTTTTTACCCCATTTCTCAACTGCTCAAAAAACAAAATAAAGCCCAAAATATCGCGAAATGGTCGAGTAAAACTATTGATGGCAAAACCAACTCGCTCTACCAGATTCCTACCAATCACAATCACATCATTATCTTGCAACATTGGATTCTGAGAAAGATTTCCCTCCAAAGCAGCTTTAGCATCTATTTTGCGGTTGACAGCTCGACCTTGCTTTTGGTCAAACCGAATCAAGGCAATGTTCCGCATATCCGCAAGATTTACAGGCAAGTTGTTGAGAGCATCCAAAAAGGTACTACCATTTTCTATGTAGAAAGAGGTCAAACCACCACTAGCGTAACTCAAAACTCGAACATAGATCCGGGGTTTGATTAAGGTAGAGCGCGAAACCAAAGTCTTGTCGTAGTCCAGATTTTTCTGAGTAGCATCCAGTTCGGGAATAATAATCGCATCTCCAGAAGCTAGGGGGAAATCAAACAAGTCCCTAGCCCTTGCTAGGGGAGTGTAGAGGTCGATGGGTTCTTCCACAGATGTGCCATTCACCAGTGTCCGTCGCACTCGTACCGCCCGCAAATCAGCTTTTGTGGTAACTCCCCCCGCAGCGACTAAAGCGGCAGAAATTCGCCCACCACCGGCCGGAAGCGTGTAAAAACCTGGTTTGCTGACTTCTCCGGTGACAGTGACTTGGACAGGGGTACTGGCTGCTGCCAAGCTGTACCTGGATGCTAAATCTTGATCGGATTTGCGATCGGGCGTAGTCTGTTGATAAGGTATGACGATCGCATCTCCATCCTCTAAACGCAAATCAGGGGGAGAAACACCAGTTTGCAACGGTGTCAAAATGTCAACTATTTGCTCGGCAATAGCGCCGGAGGGCAGTGTCCGCCGCACCCGCACCGCCCGCAGTTGGGCCGTCGGAGTCGTACCGCTGGCTGCCGCTAGGGCTGCGGGAATTTGGGGGGTTTGCAGGGGATAAAAACCGGGTCTGGCAACTTCTCCTGTGACTGTCACGACTACAGGGCGCTGAACTAGCAGGGATGCGAAGACTTGGGGATTTTTCAGAAATTGGGCTAAACGTTCGCGCAGGCGCTGCTGTGTTTCTTCCACCGTCAGGCCGCGCACATTTACAGTGCCAATCAGTGGCATGATAATTATGCCTTCGGGGCTGATAGCACCTGTAAAATTGAGCTCTGGGAAGCGCTGAACTTGAATTGCAATCTGGTCTCCTGGGCCTAGTCGGTAGGGGCGATTGCGGAATGCTGGGTTGATGTCCGCGTTAGGTCTTGCTGGTGGCGGTGTGGGTACTGGTAGTGGCGGGCGATCGAGCAATTCGGAACTAGGAATCACAGGTTGTGCTAAAGTCTGTTGAGGAAAAACTTTGGCATTGAAACCCCAAAATATAGTTGTAAAACATAGAGTCCAAACAGTTGAATAAAGACCTGTCAGGGAAAAAGCAACATAATTTTTATTCATTTTAAAATGTCTATAATTCATGCTCAATTAAATTATTTTTGATAAATTGTATTTTCCCCTGAACCATTCCCTTCTCCATCCCAAATCCCCCCTTGGGGGGGGCAGGGGGGGGTCGAGGTTGCCCGATTTTTTCAAAAAGTTTCTGCCATTAATTTAGCCTGCACAATTTCACCCAGAGATTTGAGGATGGGTTCAGCTATTTTAATGTCACTATCCGGTTCAATGGGAACAATGATGCACACAGCTACCCAGGAGGCACGACGATTTGACAGTCTAGCAATGCTGTCTTCCCAAAACCAGCGACTTGTTGCGGTCGAACCCCCGTTTTGCCAAGCGTACCATTGTAAGACCGCAAAGGTGTGTTGGGCAGTCCGGCTGCGGAAAAACCTGGCTTTGATGGTTGTAGTCTTGGCGTTTGGTACTGGGTTTAAATTAACTATAAACGGCAAAGTGCGATCGGCATCTGTTTGCCACCGATGAAACCCCTTGATATCCAGCCATTCCACCTGGGGCTGGTCTTTGGGACCATTTTGAGGCAACATTAATAAAATTGCCATTGTTTGAGGATTTTTAATTTCTTGAACTAACCACTTGTGAC
The DNA here is from genome assembly GCF_041354475.1 of Microcoleus sp. Taxonomy (NCBI): domain Bacteria; kingdom Bacillati; phylum Cyanobacteriota; class Cyanophyceae; order Oscillatoriales; family Microcoleaceae; genus Microcoleus; species Microcoleus sp. The sequence continues at coordinate 17,617 of NZ_JBGJZU010000004.1, read as the reverse complement.
CGCCAATTAGTACGTTATTCTGCACCCGGATTACCTCCCAGCCGGGAAGTGTCAACCCATTTTGACGTAAAGTTTTTAATTGCTTGAGGTTTGTCACTGCGGGCGGGTTTGTCCAGGGCCACCTTCCCGTACCATAGCCCGGAATTGCTACTGCCCCAACCAGTACCAGTAAAAACATAATTACGATAATTTTAAATAACTGGTATCGCTTTAGTAGTTTGCGTGCTGAAATCATTTTTTTAATGGCCAGACTGGCTTGGGAAATATTTTTCCATACCGTCGATCAAAAGTACCAATAAACCTAGTATACAAGCAGAATATAAATCTCCACCCCATCCGGCGTGTAGCCAAGTAAACAGTCCTACTTTCTCGGTGCCGTGAAAGTAAGTGAGTAAAGTATTGCGGAGGATATTTGAACTGATACTAATGATAGATGTACTCGCTAGAAATAAAATGCTTTTTTTGCATGAAGTCCCAACTCCTGTCCAGTCCAGCAGCATTAAGCTAACATACAGACTGGTAAACAGCATTTTTAGACCCGCACAGTGGGGTGCAACCTCTACAATGCGATCGTTTACATACAGATAAACTTCTTCTACTCTGACATTAAGACCAGCTTTGATTAAAATTAAGCCCGATATTTCCGCAATTAAGTGCTGCAAAGGCAAGGCGTAGGGTTCGATTAAGTAAGGAATGTGATTTGGCGAAGCTAGCAATATAAAAAAAAGTGGTATTCCCTGCAATTTCAAGCCTGGTATTCCTTTTAAACACAAGCAAATACTGCCTAGCATTAGGCACAGAGATAAATTTACAAAATCGCTTAATCTACTCACATAAAAAATGGTCGCTAGTAGCAGTAACACTAATCCTAAAGGATGAGGGGAGTTGGGTAACTTCCGCCAGCTATTTAGATTAGTCCAAGCTATATAAGCTGCGTAGGGCAAACCAATAATTCCGTGGCTGAAGTATTCGTGTTCTATGCTAATGTTTTTGTTGAACCATCCGTCATACCAGTGTAATACCAGGGGCGCATACAGCAGCACTAGGAGTACCGTAATACCTTCTTCTAGGAGGTATCGCTTCAGGATGCGAATTGGGCGCTGGATTTGCATTATTTTAATTTTTTTGAGTTGTGCTTCTTGAGTTCAACATTTTTTAATTTGACACTCAAAGGATTTGACAACGGAATTTATACTGATTGATACATCATCACTTTAACTTATATTAACAATTAGCTATTAAAGGATGATGCGATCGCCCCAACAACCTGCTCAATCTGAGTATTACTCAATCCGGGATACATTGGCAATGACAATATCTGTTGGCACAGGGTTTCTGTATGGGGAAAGTCCCCTGGATTGCCTAAGTTTTGGTAGGCTGGTTGCAAGTGACAAGGTACGGGATAGTGAATGCCTGTTTGAATGCCATTTTCGCCGAGTTTTGCTTGCAGGGTATTGCGGTTAATGGAGCTTTTCTCAGTAACTTGAATCACATAGAGGTGATAAATGTGACCGCTGCTACTGTGGTTGGCGATCGGTATAATGCCTTTTTGTTTGAGGGGTGCTAATAGGGTATTGTAGTATTGGGCGGCTAAAGTGCGTCCGCGATTCCATGTTTCTAAATAGGGTAATTTAACGTTGAGTACGGCCGCTTGCAAATTGTCGAGGCGGCTATTAGTGCCGATTTCTGTGTGTAAATATTTGCTTGGTGCGCCGTAATTACGTAAGGTTCGCATTTTTTGTGCTACCTCTGCATCGTTGGTAATTAACATTCCGCCATCCCCAAAAGAGCCAAGGTTTTTGCTAGGATAAAAGCTGAATGCTGCTGCTTTGCCACAGGAACCTGCACGGTATCCTTCTCTGGAAGCTAGATGGGCTTGGGCCGCATCTTCAAAGATGATTAAATTGTAGCTTTTGGCAAAGTCTAGCAGTTGTGTAGGCGACACCATTTGACCGTATAAATGCACCGGAATAATTGCTTTGGTTTTTGAGGTAATAGCTCTGGCGGCTGCTGTGAGGTCAATCAGGGCGGTTTCTGGGTCACAATCTACGAGAATAGGTGTAGCCTTGGCTTGCATCACGCCAATTATGGTGGCGATAAAGGTGTTGGCGGGGATAATAATCTCGTCCCCTGGATGGATGCCGCAAGCTTGCAATCCGAGGGCGATCGCATCTGTTCCACAAGCTACTCCTATACCATATTTTACACCACAAGCTGCGGCAAAGGCTGTTTCAAATTCTGCCAGTGCTTGACCTAAGATAAAGTCGCCTTGAGCGATGATTTCGGTAATTACTTGTTGTATTTGGGATTGAATTGGTTCGTGTTGCAGGGAGAGGTTTACAAAGGAAACTTGGGGCTGGCGACTATTCATACATCTGAGAGTTCCGAATTATTTATATTAACATTTAAGTGCGGATATCTGGGGAAATATTTTAACTGCAGAGGGCGCAGAGAGCGCAGAGGAAAGAGGAAGAGAGGAGAATAGCGATCGCGTTTTTCGTGAATTGTCAACGAGGTCATAATCTTCCGCTAAAATAGAATCAGATAATTTTTACGAAATCAAACTCATGGAATACAAGCAACTCGGCGACAGCGATTTATTAGTATCTGAAATCTGTTTGGGTACGATGACTTATGGTCAGCAGAACACTGTGGAGGAAGCGGCGCAACAACTCGATTTTGCCAGAGATAGAGGTGTCAATTTTATTGATACAGCAGAAATGTATCCTGTGCCAGCTAAGCCAGAAACTCAGGGGAAAACTGAGAAATATATCGGTGAATGGTTGGTGAAGCAGCAGCGGGATAAAGTCATTTTAGCTACTAAAATAGCAGGGCGCAGTTCTCGATTAAAGTGGATTCGGGAAGGGAAAAATCAGATCGATCGCCAAAATGTCGAAACAGCACTGAATGACAGCCTGAAACGCCTGCAAACTGACTATATCGACCTCTATCAGATCCACTGGTCCGATCGCTATGTGCCACTATTTGGCGCGCCGGATTACGACATCGCCCAAGAACACGAAACCATACCTATTCTGGAACAGTTAGAGGTTTTTGCTGATTTAATTAAAGCTGGGAAAATCCGCTATTTGGGTTTGAGCAATGAGACTCCTTGGGGAGTTTGCGAGTTTTGCAATTTGGCAGAAAAACACGGTTTGCCGAAGGTTGTTTCGATTCAGAATGCTTTCAGTTTGAGCAATCGGACTTTTCACCTAAATCTAGCGGAAACTTGCCGTTTTAAGCAGGTGGGATTGATGGCTTACAGTCCTTTGGGTTTTGGGCTATTGACTGGTAAATATTTGCAGGGAATTCCTGAAAATTCGCGACTGGCTTTGTTCGCTGGTTTCGGTCAGCGTTATGATAAAACTAATCTGAATGATGCGGTGCAAGCGTATGTTGAGATTGCTGCTAAATACAATTTAAGTCCGGCACAAATGGCTTTGGCTTATGTGCGATCGCGCTGGTTTGTTACGAGCACGATTATTGGTGCAACTAACCTGGAACAGTTGGAGGAAAATCTCGGTAGTTTGGATGTGGAATTGGATAAAGAGATCGTAGCAGAAATCAATGGGGTGCACGCTAAGTATCCGAATCCGACACCGTAGGTTTATTAGATTAATCGGCGGTTGAAACCGCTTCTACACAAACAATGTCCGCCTGCGCGGACTAAGAGTTTGAGGGAGGATTTAAGCAACCGCAAACGATAGGAGGGCGTGAGCCAGAGTGACCATCTGGCATGGGCTTTAGTCTACAGTTAAGGGGAAAAGTCAAGATTAGTTCAAATTACCCTGAGATGATCTTGACTTATCTCAGAGCCTTATGTTATAAAATGTTAAATAGAGCTCATTCAACACTTTAGACCAGATTCATCAAGTGCTTCGCTGCTTTGAGGACTTGAAAAGTTAAGTGGCTGTATTAGCATAGCCTGCATTTGGAAACCATGCTAATTTTCCGATAAAAGTTAGCTAAATTACTGTTGCAAGTTGTACGATAGCTGTTATTTCTCAAGATAACTCAAATAAATTTTGAATGCAATTAATTTTATCCAATAATCCAATAGGTTAACTCAAAATGACTAAATGGCAATCACTAACTGCTGCGGTGACATTGGGCGCGATCGCGATCGGCGCTGTCACCACATTCAATCAACCCAGTTATGCTCAAAGCGCCACCTTCTTTTGTGGCGTAAGCGACGGTATACCAACAACCTTTGCCAATACCAGCCGAGGAACGGTTCAAGTGGTGAAGTGGACTTCTGAATTTTTTACCGATTCAGGATACACCCCAGAGCGTCGCTGCCAAGAAGTATCCAGTCGCTTCCAAAGGCACCGTGACAGAGGTCAACTGAACTTCCTCACGGCTGGATATCTTAACGGTCAGCCAGCTATTTGTGCAGGAAATAGCAGCCCTCCATGCACTTCGGAAAAATTGCTTTTCACCCTCAAACCAGGGTCAGATGCAGCCGCTCGCATCCAGCAAATCTTTAATATTAGTGTTGGTGCATCTAACGCTCCCCTTCTAGAAAGTGCCGATCGCAATTCATCTGCTACCGTCGATTTTAACCGATTTCTCGAAGGAGCACGCGTCGTTCAACCCTCTGGTTCGGCTCCTAATCCTGCTCTCAATTCTCAACCCGCCGCTGCGCCCACTCGCCCTCAGCCCAACATTGAGCCGAGTAACGGTGGTGGGTGGTAGCCCGCCTTGGTACAAATAACTGAGGAATGAAGCATGAATTGGTCGAGCTTGCGGTTGAGACTCCGTTTGAGCTATTTTTTGATCGCCTGTATTGGCTGTTGGTATACTCAACAGCCAGTACAGTCCTTACCTGTCAGCAGATCGCGATTGATTGAGGTAAATGGCAGGCGAGAAAACGCTCAACAACTGACAGTAGCCCAAATCAAAAATGAGGCACGGGCGATCGCAGTTAAAGTGCTATCTGGATACGGTGCAGGTTCAGGAATATTGATTAAAAAGCAAGGCCAGACCTACACAATTCTGACCAACAATCATGTTTTAGCTATTGGTGAAAGCCACCGCATTCAAACTCCAGATGGGAAAATATATCAGGGTGAATTGCTCAAAAATCGCTCTTTTGACGGCAACGATCTCGCTTTATTACAGTTCAGAAGTACGAGGGAATATTCAGTAGCGCGGCTAGCTTCTTCGTCGATCGCAGTAGGAGATGAAGTCTTTGCTACCGGGTTTCCTGGTCAAGAAGGTTCGGAAAAAAGAGGGTTTGAATTTTTGTTAGGGACTGTTTCCTTTCTGTCTCCAAAAGCATTAGTTGGAGGGTATCAAATTGGTTATAGCAATCCAGTTGAAAAAGGAATGAGCGGCGGGCCGTTGCTCAATAGCAGGGCGGAAGTTGTGGGAATCAATGGAATGCACGCCTATCCTTTGTGGGGCGATCCTTATGTATTTAAAGATGGTTCTAAGCCGAATTTGCCAAAGGATTTAATGATCGAATCTAGTTGGGCAATTCCGATTGAGACATTTGTACAACTAGGCAATAAATCGGCAGGCGACACACCCAGAAGATCCCCTTATTCTCTCCCACATCCAGTAATTTCTTATCCTCAACCGCAAGGTGAGTATAGAGATAGCGGATCAGAAAATGGACGGTTGTGGTGAAAGCTAATTATTGCTCAATTAGCAATTCATCTGTTGTATAGCAACCGCCAAGGTGCTTTGGTCATTGAGCGTAGTCGAAATGTCCACTTCGACCCTTCGACCCTTCGACTACGCTCAGGGCGACGCTACGCTCAGGACGACGCTCCGCTCAGTGACCAGAAGTACCCTAACCACCTTGGCGACTGCTATATCTTAAATTGGCTAGAAAATTGGCAGCCTCTCTCGGCTTGGACTTTGATTTTGTAGTTTGACCTCTGGTTTGAATGAGTGGGTTCGCACATTCGACTCAGAGGTCAGATAGATAGTTTTAAGCTATCGTTCAGTGAGTTGTAATCGACATAATATCAGTCGCCAAGACGCTTTGGTCATTGAGCGTAGTCGAAATGCACTCACAAAGCGGACATTTCGACCCTTCGGCTACGCTCAGGACGACGCTTCGCTCAATGACCGGAAGTATCCTAACCACCTTGGCGGTTGCTATAATATCAGTTGATTTTCTGCCGCAACTTTTTCCGCGCCTCACTCGCCGCTTGGAAGTCAGGCTTAAGCCGAATTGCCTCGTCATAGGATTTTAGTGCTTCGTCATTCCGTTTTAAATTCTCTAGAACAGCAGCTCGGTTCGCCCAAAGAAAGGGGTTATTCGGCTCGATTTCTTTGGCTTGTTCAAAAGCCGCTAACGCTTCCTCATTTCGGTTCAGCGCACTCAGCGAAATTCCCTTACCAACTAGCGCTTGAGCATCTTTTGGTGCATAGCTGATCGCTTTGTCAAAAGATTCGATTGCTTCTTTTTGTTGGTTATTTTGGCTAAAAGCTGTCCCGCGATCGACCCAAGCCGGAGAAAAACTTGACCGAATTTCTAAGGCTTTATCAAAGGATTTAATCGCTTGTACAAAATCTCCTTTTTCTGCTAGTAACGTTCCTCGGTTGTGCAGCGTCAAATAATCTTCCGGGCGGATTTCCAGGGCTTTGTTATAAGCTTGCAGCGCTTCATCTGCTTTCCCTGTCAGCCGCAGCGCATTGCCTTTGAGTAGCAGTGCCGGATAGAAATCCGGGTCAACTTTCAGTGCTTTTTCCGCAGAGTCAAGTGCATCGTTGAAACGCCCCAACTTGCTGAGTACAGAACCCCGTTCAACCCACCCTTTCAAATTATTCGGGTTCGCTTTAAGCTGTTCGTCATAAGTTCCCACGGCCTCCTCATAAATCTTGAGCGCTTCTGGTCGCCGATTCAAATATTCTAAGGCGATACCTTTGCTATACCAAACTGAGGGGGACTGGGGCTTGATTTCCCGCGCTTTGTCAAAGGCAGAAAGAGCATCTTCGTAGCGCTTCAAGCCAATGAAAGCTCTGCCTTTGCCATACCAGGCTTCGGGGTCGTTATCAGCAGCTTTGAGCGCTTGCTCGTGAGTGTCTAGCGCTTCTTGGTAGCGCTGCAATTCATAAAGCGTTTCGCCTTTTTTGTTTAATGTTTTGGCATCGTTCGGCTGGAGTTGCAGCGCTTTGTCATAGGCACTAATCGATCTTTCATACCGGGCTAGAGCTAGCAGCGCATCTCCCCTGCCCCTCCAAGCTTGGGGGTCATTGGGTTTGCTGTCAATGAGTTTCTGAAAGGTGTCTAAGGCTTTTTCTGGTTGGTACTTATCTAGCTGTTGTTTGGCTTGTTGCAAGTAGAAATTGGGTTCGTAGAGCTTCCACCCGCCACATAATGCAGCAGTAACGATACCTGCGATCGCCACTAAGTGCCAGGATTTAAAAGCAAACCCCTTAGTTGGGGCGATCGGTGCAGACGCTGGAGTCGGAGCGGGGCGGAGCGCTGTTTCCCGCACCTGGGTTTCCCGCACCTGGGTTTCGCGCGCCTCGGTTTCGCGCGCCTCGGTTTCCCGCACTTGCGTGGGCTGGTTGAATTCCGCTACCATCGCATCTAAGTCGCCCAGCACATCCTCAACCCTCTGGTAGCGCTGCTGAAAGTCCAAGCGCACCATTTTATCCAAAATCGCTGCCAGCTCGTCGCTCACCTGCACTTGCTCCCGCCAGTTGTGCAAATTAATCTGCAAATCCCTTATGTCTTTTCCCGTCAAAGCTTTAATCGCTGTGACACCCAAGGCGTAGATATCGCTGTTTAGGCGGGGATTGCCGTTTTGTTGTTCGGGAGGCGTATAGCCCAAGGTACTGACGGCAACAGTTTTAGCGTTTGTATCCAGCGCTGGCCGCTTGGAACTGTTAATTAGTTTGACAACACCAAAGTCAATCAGGGCTAGCTTCCCATCTCCCTTGCGCCGGATGATGTTCGAGGGTTTAATGTCTCGGTGGATGACGTTGTGGCTGTGGACGTACTGAAGGACTGACAGGATATCTTGCAACAGGGCGATCGCCTGCGGTTCCCTGAAGCGCTGCAAACGCTGGAGTTCTTCGCTTAACGTCTCCCCTTCATAAAACTCCTCTACTAGATAAAATTCTTCATTTTCTTCAAAGTGGGCAAACAGGCGCGGGATCTGGTCGTGGCCTTGCCCTAACTCGTGCAGAGTAGTCGCTTCTCGGTCAAATAGGCGTCGCGCTGTGGCTAAATCGGCAGTTTGAGGCTTGAGCTGTTTGACGACGCATTGGGGGGTTCCCGGTAACTGCGTGTCAACAGCCAGATAAGCCTGACCGAAGCCCCCGCCTCCCAACCGCCTGATAATTTTGTAGCGTCCACCTAGTATTTTCCCTTGCATGGTGTTTGACCTAAGCGAGTTTCTATTTGAGATTGAGCATTTAGTCCAAAGCGCCAGAGGTGTACTTTGGCAGCAAGGATCACTTTTGGCGATCGCCTTGCCATCTATTAACTAATAAAGGTATTCTATGAGATATAATGTGCCAAAAAACTAGAGTTGCCACTAATGGCAGAAATTAAAGCAATACAGTCAGGCAAGGCTTTATCAAAGTTTAATGTATTAAACGGAGAATATATTTATGAATAGGCTAAAGCTTACAGGCCAGCTTAAAAGGTTAGCAGTCATTGTCGGACTCTCAGGGGCGATCGCACTCGATATTTTTTCAACCGCATTTGCCCAGCGGTTTTACCCTTATTATCGCTTTTTCAACCGGGGCGCTGCCTACGAATCACAGGATACTCCCACTTTGGTTGAGGGGCTAAGCAAAAACCGCAATCTAAAAACTTTTAGTGCCGTCTTGCAGAAAGCGAACTTAATCCCCCTGCTGTCAGGAAATAATCCGCTTACCATTCTCGCACCGACAGAGGAAGCCTTTGCTGCCTTGCCGCCAGGGATGTTGGAAAAATTATTGCGGCCAGAAAACCGAGAACTGCTGGAAAAAATAGTCAGGTATCACGTCATTCCTGGCGAAATCAGCGAGAGCGACCTCCTAAGTGGAGAACTGAAAACCCTAGACGGCAGGACAGTCAAAGTTAGTCCTAGCTCTAGCGCCACTCAACTAATTCTCAACGACGCTACTGCTAGAGAATTGCCACTGTTAGCAAAAAATGGGGTGATTGTCAGGATTGACAGGGTACTCCTGCCGCCGGGTCTGATTCCCCTGGGCGCTACTTCCAGCAGCCCGCCGATCGAGCCAGAACAAACTCTTGCCGCGCAGCCCGCCCCAATACAAAGGACGAGCTTTATTTGCGCTTCAGGCGCTAACGGTTTGCCCACAACTTATGCTGTCACGACGCGAGGCCGAGTCCCAGTGATCCGCTGGTTCTCTGATTATTTCAGCGGGGGTGGGTTCACCCCGGAAAGGCGTTGCCAGGAGGTTTCTGCACGCTTCCAGAATTTCTACAACTCCGGGCAACTCAACTTCATCACCAGCGGTTACGTGAACGGGCAAGCGGTGGTGTGCGCGGCAATTGCCAGCGGCCGTCCCTGTAGTGGCGCTAATGTACTATTTACCCTCAAACCGGGGTCGAATGCTGGGGAAACGGTACAGCGATTGTTCAACATCCGCGCTGGCGCGAGCGGCCCCCTCTATGAAAGCCAAGACGAACCCAGCGCTGTTTACATTGACTTCAAGCAATTCCTGAATAACACGGTGGCTGAAGGTGCAGTGGCTTCCCCGGCCAATCCCTCGCCGTCAGGCGGTTTGGTTTGGTAGCAGGCAAGGGATTGGCTGCGAAGCTTTGGGGTATAGGACAGAGCAGAAGGTTCACGTTTCCTTCTGCTACCTTGCTCAAGGGCACGGTTCTCCTAGCAAAATAGTGCCGCACCCGCCGGAGGGTATTCCGTCTCTCAGACGGCTTCCCAGTCCAGAAAAGGAGGAATATTCCTTGTAAATGTCGGGGATAACATCGCTGGGATCGTCAAATGCGCCTGAAGTGCGATCGGCGGCAATGTCAAATTCGAGGCGGCCGCTGCTGCCAAAAGGGACTTGAGCGCCTTGACCAGCCAACCCTCTCTTAATCAACTCAGTAGTAGGCATTTGCAAGTTGAATGGTAAGCGCAGTCGGCTCTGCTGGATTAGGTCGATCGCCTGATTGACTTGCTGCGAAGCGCTAAACCTTTCGCTCAAGTTGTTGGTATTCGCCGCCTGTCCGGGCGCATCCGGGCGATCGCTCGATTGCAAGAAGCTGTTAGGGCTGCCCTCCTTACCACAGGATTGCTTGTTGCGGGTGCCCCGGCCGTGATTGCCCACAAGACGGCCATCTTTGTCAAAGACAGGGCCACCACTCATCCCAGGGCTCGTGCAGTCGGTGTAAAAGATGCTGTAGCCTTGGTTGCTGGCATCAGGCGAGAGTTTCGCCCCCACAGAACCCCACGCTAAACGCCTCTGCCTGCGGGAAACCGGGCGGACGCTTTGGCCAGCTTGAGCTTGAGCTTGTTCGGGATCTGGCCAGCCGGAAATGTAAACCCGATCGCCGATTTTGACTGTGCTGGAATCTCCTATAGAAGCAACGGCGTAATCTTTGGAGCTGGTAAAACTGATGATGGCTAAGTCGATGCCTTTGACGGCATCTCCGTCGCTATTGCGATCGACGGTTTCTGTACCTGGGATGAAGCGATCGCGGCAACCGAATCGGATTAGCGATCGCGCCTCAGCAATGCCCCTAAGCGGGCAACCCCTGCCGTCATTGACACCTTCGATTTTGTGAACTTCCCCGTCCCAAGTGCGGATGCCGTAGAAAGGAGTCCCACCAGAGCTTTGCCAAAACCCTGGAGTATCTAAGTACCTCTGGTAAAAGTTATGAGCCACTGTTAAAACGTAGTATTTATTGCCTTCACGAGCTACTATTGCCCCTGAACCTGGGTTCCAGACTTGTCTATTTTCTAACGGGTTATTGCGGTTTTCCTCCAAGTCCCGACGCAACTCCGGGGTGAGACCGGGCGCGATCAGCACCGTTGTCTGTCGAGCGATGGAATTGATTTCCGGTGGGGAAAGTTCCGCCATAGCAGGCATTGCTTGGACTCCTATGGCGATGCCAGCAAAAAGTTGTCCTACCATCAGTTTGAACGAAAACATATTCACATTTCCTGATTAAGTTAGCTCATTTAAAACTTACGTAACTGGCACATAAAGCAGGGTGAATCAGAACTATCCATCCTCAATAAGCTGTGGAGCATTTAAACCACTAACTATCCAGGTAGGGTGCCACGGGTAGAACACTGACTATACATGGGAAATGCCTTAAAACTGACGCACCCTACAATCGTCTTTTAAATGCCGAACAACTTAGTCGTTGTATAACTTCGTCTGACGCACCCTACAAACTACAAACAATGTTTTATAGCTTACTCCCCTGATACCAATTTTTTATGAGGCTGCATAGAATCCGATCCCCCCTAGCCCCCCTTAAGAAGGGGGGGACAAGATTCCGATCAAAGTCCCCCTTCTTAAGGGGGATTTAGGGGGATCGAGATATGTGCAACTTCACATTAAATTGGTATGAAATCATGCCGATGCCACTGCAAAGGCATTTTCCCGGCTCTATTTTCTCGCTCCGCTTAGCGGTCAATTGGGCGGCCGATTGACAGGTTAGCAGGGCCCCTTGCCGTATTTCGATCGCCTGAATTTCGACTCGCTGGCACTTGGATAAAAATCGCTTGCGACGGGTTATTTGGATCGACTAACTGCACGGTGGCGCTAACAAAACCATTATTTTCGTTACCGCTGGCGCTGTATTCCCTCACACCGATGACAGGATTTGGCACGCCATTAATCAAGATCGTACCATTTACGTTCAAAGTTCCTCTTTGGGGACTAGAACCAGAAATGACATTAGAAAATTGCAGGTTAGTGCCGTCAGTCGCACTAAAATTGCCTTGCAAGAAGTCAGAGCGATTATCATTAATACCCACTGTCAGGGTGCCGTTAATGCCGGTTGTGAAAACTCCAGACAGAGGCTCCAGGGTAATGGGAGAATTTTGCACTGAATCGCCAGAGAAGGAATTGTCTGCCCCATCCAAGGCAGAGTTCAGGAAGTCCCCAAATCCAAACCTCGGCCTCCTCTCTTCTTCAAAAAAAGCAGTCCTTGGTCGAGGGCGAGGTGCCGCAGGTTTAGTTTCGGTTGCTTGTGCAATTAAAGTATTTTGCTGTGCAGTTTCGACCGCATTTGTTGGTGCTACCCAACTTAAACTGAGGAAGCTAAAAGCAGCAGGCAACACCCAGAGGTGGCTACCAGCTAAAATGCGCGTAATTTTTTGTTGAGTTGCCATCAAATTTTCCTATTTTGCGAATTAGCAGCTAACCACTACAGTAACAGTTAGAATCGGAAAGTCGTGCGGATTGTGCCGATATAGATCGTGTTGTTGCTGGCAAAATTACCAGGGTTTGTCACTAAGAAGAAACCGGGCGTGACGGAAACAGAATCACTGAGGTTGAAGCGGTAGAAAGCTTCAGCGTGCAGTGAAAAATCTTTGCCTCCCGGCAACCCAGTGGATGCAGAAAAATCGTCGTACTGTACCAAACTGGGCGGCTGGCCGACTACGATTCCCAGCAAGTCTCCCTGCTGAACCAGGTCAGGAAATCCTAAAGCAACGGCAAAGGTCGTGCTGGCAGCGCCGGATTGAGTTTTGGAGGCATAAGCGCCCATAACACCGCCCCAAGTGGCGAACGTGAAGCGAGGGGTAACGCGCCATTGAAAACTGCCGCCGACAGCGCCGATATTTGAGCGCTGGTTGATGAATCCAGAAGCGTCAGCCGCGCCACTACCTGTAAAGGTGTTTAATCTGCCGTCGGGAGATGAGCCGTAAAGGACAGTCAAACCAGTTTGAGCGCTATTGCCTAATAGGAATAAAAATTGTCCGCCGGCAACCCAGTTGTCTTTACCTACAGCAAATCCCTGACCGGGATCGCTGCCATTTCTCGCGCCGTAAGCTAACTGCAAGCGGAAGCGGCGCCCGATCAGCCAGTCCATCCCTACGCCTGTATCTAAGTCGCCGATTTTTAAGATGGGGTTGGCTTCTCCGAAGCGGGAAATGGCTCCTCGACCATTGTCATAGAAGGGCGAGTTAGCGGTGAGTACGCTGCTGAGGTTAAAACCTACGGGGCGGAGGGTGAGAACAATGCGATCGTTTAAGACTGGGAAGCGGTACTCTACCGCTGAAAGCTGGATTTTGTTGTCGGTATCTGACTGAAAGGATAGCAAGGAAGTAAAGGTGTTGAGGGCGCTAGGTTCGGCAAAGCCTCGACCTTTAAAATTCCCTGATTGCAGTTCGATTCGCAGCCTGTCTTTTCCTGTAAAGGTAGTGACAGTTTGCAGTCGCACTGAGTTTGTGAAGGCGAGGTTGGATTTGCCTTCGCCCGGAGGGTTCCCGCCCCACGCTTGAGACAGCGCGAAGATCGCTTCTCCGCCAAAAATTGTCGTGCTGCGGGTAAAACGATTGGCTTCTAATTCTGTTGTCCGCGCTTCTAGCAAGTCAACTCGACCGCGCAGGGTTGCTAGTTCGGCTGCAAATTCTTCTTGCAGCCGTTGCACTATGCCTAAGTCTTCTTTGGTGATTTTATCGGCTGTTTTGGCTCCAATTTGGGTTCTAATTTGGTCTAAGCAAGCATTCAAGCCAGCAGCAAATTCGTAGCGAGTTAGTGCTCGATTGCCTCGGAAAGTACCGTCGGGGTAGCCAGCTATGCAGCCGTAACGCTCAACCAGTGATTGCAGGGCGCCAAAAGCCCAGTCTGTTGGCTTTACGTCTGAGAGTTGGGAAACAGATGTCACCTGGCTCATTAAGTTTGAGGCTGAGTTGTTGTCTGTTTCTTGAACTACCTCATTGACCGGTGTCGGCGTGCCGAGGATCGGGGTCGTATTTAAGGATTGAGCGATCGCTCTTGCTGGTGCATTTTTTTGAAATTTTGGTTGTTGATTTGTTCGGGAGTCAGCGGTTTTCCACGTGGGCGTATTGGATGAATTGTTTGGTATTGTTGGAGCCAATTCTGATTGGTTATTGTCGGTAATAGCGATCGGATTGGATGAATTGTTTGGTATTGTTGGAGCCAATTGTGATGGGTTATTGCCAGTAACAGCGACTTTAGGCTCCGATATTAATGATTCTAGGGCTGGCTTGATCTCGGTTGGTTCGATCGACCGATCGCCAAGGGCAGGTTCTGGGTCGATCGGGTTTGCCGATCGCGCCAAGACGACACCCCCACCGGCGAATTTATAGGAACCGATCGATTTTTGCTTCCTGACTGCCCGATCGCCCCTAAGCGACTCTAAACTGCTTGGAGCAGTGCCTGCAAGCTGCTCTTGGCTGGCAGTAATAATCTGTGGCGCTGGTTCGGCAACGTTTCCTTGCGACTCTACCGAAGGTAGATCCTCAGAAGTTTCGGCAATTGCCGCAGGCGATGCCAACAGGATTCCCCAGATGCTGTACAGTAATAAATATTTTGCTTTCATGCTAGCTCCTCACACTGACAAGTTATAGCTACCGTAGCTAAGCTGTATGTTACATTTTTTACCACTTTTTAGATTAAAAATATTAATTTTTCTTAAACAGCGCCGGATAGTTAAGAAGAAAAACATCTTTGACCAAAGTCAGTGGCAGTGTGAGATAAAAGACATAAGATTAATGGAAATAGATCTCTATGCCTGTATCGCCAGCAATTTTAAAAATTCACAAGGGTAGCGAGCCTGTCTGGGAATACTCAGTTAATACTGAAGTCGTAACTATCGGGCGCGCTACCAACAGTGATTTAGTCATTAATGACCCCCTTGTGTCGCGCCAACACGCTCAAATCAGTAGAAAAGGCGCTTGCTATCAAATTACAGATTTCGGCAGCACTGACGGCACTCGCGTCAACAACATCCTGCTCAAACCGAACATTCCTCACTTCCTAGCAAACGGTGACACGATCGGCATTGGCAATAGCGAATTGTGCTTGATCGTTCAGGGAGACGATCGAGATCCCACTGTTATTGAAGTTCAAAAACCTGTAGATGAACACGTAACAGTTGCAGCTTTGGTTGGGGATGAAACAGTCTTCGTCAGCCAGATAGATATGCGCGGCCGCGATCGCCTGACAATTGGGCGGGATTCGCAAAACGACACGGCGATCGAACACCCATCCGTTTCTCGCTTCCACGCTCGCTTGGAACGGCAAAGCGGCTCCGTCATTATCAAAGATTTGGACTCGACGAACGGTACCTATGTCAACGGCATAGCCGTTAAAGAACAAAGGGTACTGAAAGTCAATGACAGCATCCGTATCGGCCCGTGCCGTTTTGTCTTAAATGTCGATGAAACCTTTGCCACTTATAACGAACAAGGCAACTTACGGCTTGATGCTATCGGCCTGACTAAGGTTGTGGGGAAAGGCACGAAACTGCTGAATGATATTTCCTTGAGCATTAAGGCGCGGGAATTTGTGGCGATCGCCGGTGTCAGTGGCGGCGGCAAGTCCACCCTTCTTGATGCCCTCAACGGCTTCCGGCCCGCTACCAGCGGTTCCGTTCTCGTCAACGGAGTTGACCTATACAAGAACTTCAACGCCTACCGCAACGAACTCGGCTACGTTCCCCAGAAAGATATCATCCACCTGGAATTGACTGTCGAGCAAGCCCTCGACTACGCCGCCCAACTGCGGATGCCTGCGGACACCCGGAAGGTGGAACGCAAACAGCGCGTCAAAGAAGTGTTGCAAGATTTGGGGCTGACTCACCGCAAAGACGTGCAAGTCAAGGCGCTCAGCGGAGGCCAGCTTAAGCGGGTATCGATTGGCGTGGAACTGCTCACCAAACCCAGCTTGTTTTTCCTTGATGAAGCCACGTCTGGACTAGACCCCGGCACTGAGGTGGAAATCATGCAGCTCTTGCGAGAACTAGCAGACCAAGGCCGTACCATATTGTTGATCACCCATGCCACCGAAAATGTCACCCTCTGCGACTTGGTAATCTTCATGGCAGCAGGTGGCAGAGTAGCTTACTGCGGGCCGCCACAAGAAGCTCCGGCTTACTTTGGGGTGCAGAAATTCAATGAAATTTACCGC
This sequence comes from Microcoleus sp., assembly GCF_041354475.1. NCBI lineage: Bacteria > Bacillati > Cyanobacteriota > Cyanophyceae > Oscillatoriales > Microcoleaceae > Microcoleus > Microcoleus sp. The sequence goes on along the minus strand of NZ_JBGJZU010000004.1, from coordinate 1,582 downwards.
AAGGTAGAGCGGGAAGAGTCGCCGGACTACTGGCAACAGCGCTACCTCCTGTCTTCTCAGTATCAAAAATATGTGGTAGAGCGACAGCTATCACGACCACCAGCCGTGGGTGGTGAATTGCAACAACCCCGTGCTAAAAAACGGTTAGCTCATCGAGCTAAGCGAGTTTCGGCGTTCAGAGAGTTTGCCATTTTGTCCCAAAGAAATCTAGCAATCTTAATACAGGACAAAGCCAGTTTATTTTTAATGCTTGCCGTTGCTCCAACTCTAGGGCTGCTGGATTTTGTTACTTGGAAGCGCAACTTATTTAGCCTCGAAACAGGAGATGCAGGTCAGGCAATTACTATGCTCTTCGTCACAGCTTTGATTGCTGTGATGGTCGGCAGCCTCGCCACTATGCGGGAAATTGTCAAAGAAAACGATATCTATCGGCGGGAACGGGCGATCGGGCTGCAAATCATCCCTTACATTTTGTCGAAAGTTTGGGTAGGTATTCTCTTGGCTTTGTATCAAGCTGCTGTCTTTTTGCTGTTTAAAAAGTTGGCGATCGACTTGCCAGGGGGTACGGAAGCGTTAACAGGGATGTACGTCACCCTATTCCTAGCCTCGATCGCAGGCATGATGATGGGGCTATTTGTATCAGCTCTTTCACCGAACCAAAATATCGCACCGCTGCTGACCATCATCTTTCTCGTCCCGCAAATTACCTTTGGTGGCGGGATGCTACCCATCGATGCTCTTGGGGTAACAGGTCGCCTCGTCAACCAAATTACCATTACTAAATGGTCTTTTGAGTCGCTGTTGACCCAGAGTAATCTGGGGAGTAACATTGTTGACGATCCCTGCTGGCAGTTAAGTAAGGACGATCGCAACAATTTGTCGCCAACCGACAAGACAAACCGCTGTGAGTGTCTGGGAGAAAAACTATTCAAGACTTGCCAGTTTCCCGGAATCAAGGGTAAATACGATCCTGTAATCGACCAAACGGAACCCGCGAAGCCGCAAGATCCTGGCAAAGCGCCGGACAATCCCGCTGAGTTTGGTACTTACCAGAAAAAAGTTGATAGTTACAAAGCGGAGATTGATACTTGGCAAAAAGACTACAGCGAGTGGAAAGGGAAATATGAGGGAACGATTAAAGGCGGAGAAGCTCTGTTAGAGAACTTTTATGACAAATACGGTTCAATGTTCAAGGTGAATGTTAGGCAATATTGGGGTATCCTTTGTTTGCAAATTTTGGTTTTGTTGGGTCTCACTTTAGTGGTTCAGAAGCGTAAGGATATCGTCTAATTCTGTGTAGTTAATTATCCCCTTTATGAAGGAGGCGGTTGAAACCGCTTTTACACAAACAAATTCCTAGCAGAGGGGACTAAGAAATCGGAAAAGTGTTTCAGCCGGATTTGTCATTAGTAGGTTGGGTTGAGGTAACGAAACCCAACTTACAAGTTTTAATATTATGTAGGGCTTGCTGAATAATCGATCGCAAACTAAGAACAGGAGCGATCGATATATTCAAGCAGAGTTAAAGATGAGTTTTTCCTGCCTCAATCTGAGCAAGTTATAAACGCAGATTATATTAGAG